>JAUXPG010000480.1 GCA_030683915.1 Gemmobacter sp. | reverse complement strand
GGATGATCGACGGCTTTGGCGCGCAGCGCTGTCTGGCCGAAGGGGTGGTACCGCTGCGCCGGGTGGCCGGTGCGGTGCAGGTTGCAGTGGCCCGGCCCGACATCTGGCCCCGGCTGGCACCCGAACTGGAACGGGTGTTCGGCCCGGTCACTCCGGCATATGCGCCGTTGGAATCCATTCAATCCGCCGTCGCGTCGGCGCGCGGTTTGCGCCTGCGGCTGGTTGCCGAAACCCGCGTGCCCGGCCACCTGAGCGCGCGGACATGGCCTGATGCGCTGGCTGGGCTGCGCCTGCCGCTTGGGGTGCTGGGCCTCGCCGCGGTGGCGGTATTGGTGCCCCAGATTTTGCTGGCGTTGGTGCTGGTGTGGTTGGTCCTGACGCTGGTGGCGACATCGGCGGTCCGGGCGGTGGCTTTGGCGCTGGCATGGGGCGACCGCACCCGCCTGCAGCACCCGGTGGCGGCGCAGCCGCTGCGGCTGCCGGTCGTGTCGGTGCTGGTGCCGCTTTATGGCGAACCCGACATCGCGCCACGGCTGTTGCAGCGATTGGGGCGGCTGGACTATCCGCGCGCGCTGCTCGATGTGATGATCGTGCTCGAAGCCAAGGATACCGCGACGCGCGAGGCACTGGCCGCCTGCCGCCTGCCCGGCTGGATGCGGGTGATCATCGTCCCCGACGGGCCGATCACCACCAAACCGCGCGCGATGAACTACGCGCTGGATTTCGCGCGCGGGTCGGTCATCGGCATCTATGATGCCGAAGATGCGCCGGACCCGGACCAGATTTTGAAGGTGGTGCAGCGATTTGCCGAATCCCCCCCGGAAGTGGCCTGCCTTCAGGGATGTCTGGACTATTACAACCCGCGCACCAATCTGATCGCACGGCTGTTCACCGCCGAATATGCCAGTTGGTTTCGCGTGGTGATGCCAGCCTTGCAACGGCTGGGCTGGCCGATGCCGCTGGGTGGCACCACACTGTTTCTGCGGCGCGCCGCACTGGACCGCGCCGGTGCATGGGACGCCCACAATGTCACCGAGGATGCCGATCTGGGCGTTCGGCTGGCCCGCCACGGCCTGCGCACCGAAATGCTGCCCACCACCACGCATGAGGAGGCGAACTGCCGCCTGCGCCCTTGGGTCAAGCAGCGGTCGCGCTGGATCAAGGGGCATATCCTGACATGGGCCGTCCATATGCGCGATCCGCGCGCGCTGTGGCGCGATCTGGGGTGGCGCGGTTTCCTTGGCTATCAGGTGGTGTTTCTGGGTGCGCAAAGTCAGGTTTTGCTGGCGCCGGTGATGTGGAGCTTCTGGGCCATTCTGGCCGGATTGCCCCACCCCGCGCAGGCCCTGTTGCCCGACGGCGCTATCATCGTGCTGGTCGGGATGTTCCTGCTGGCCGAGGCGCTGGTGATCGCCACGGCGATGGTCGGGCTGGCGCGGACGCGGCACAAGGGACTGTGGCTGTGGGCGCCGCTCTTGCACATCTTTCATCCCTTGGGCGCGATAGCAGGGTGGCGCGCGGTGTGGGAGGCGTTCGTCAACCCCTTCTACTGGGCCAAGACCAGCCACGGGCATTTCGATCTGGCCGAGGCGATGTCGCAACCGGCGGCGCCCCTCGCCGCCGCCTTGCCCGCTGACGACACCACCGCCCTGCCCGACCTTGCTTGCGCCACCCCGGCGCGCGCGCAGTCACCGTTCCGCGCCCCGCCAGCGCCGCCCGCCGAATCCGCCGCTGCCCGCATTGCCCGCACTCTGGCGCAAGACGACCCGGCGCTGCGCACCGCTGATGCAGCGCGCGCGGCGGGTCAGCGGGTCCGCACCTCGCCCGCGTCAATCTTCAGCCGGGTTTCGAACGCGCGCGAGATATGGGTGCGCAGCGCGTCATAGGCCGCATCGCCATCGCGCGCGGCAATCGCGGTGATGATGGCATCGTGCTCCGCCAACGCCGCAGAATCGCGCCCCTCGGCCGCAAGCGAGGTGGAGGCAAGCAACGCCATCGAGCGGTGCACAAGATCAAGCTGCTGAACCAGATAGCGGTTGTGCGAGGCCAGGTGGATCTGCTTGTGAAACCGTCGGTTCGCCCGGCTGAGCGCACCGGGGTCGCCCAAAAGTTTGCGGTCCTCGTCAACCATCGCGCGCAACACGCGGATTTCCTCGGCGCTGGCGTGCTGGGCCGCAAGCCGGGCCGCCAGCCCCTCAAGCTCGGCCCGCACGACATAAAGTTCGGCCAGTTGATTGTGGTCCAGCGAGGCGACGATCAGGCTGCGCCCGTCGCGGGCCAGCATCGATTGGGTTTCCAGCCGCTGCAACGCCTCGCGCACGGGGGTGCGCGACACGCCGAACCTGTCGGCGAGTTCGCTTTCAACCAGCCGGTCACCGGGGCGATAGACACCGCCGTCGATCGCCTCGAGGATCAGGGCGTAGGCGTCCTTTTGCGGCGGGGGCGGGGGGCGTTTGTCGGATGCGCTCATGGGGCGCACGCTAGCCGCGCAAACCGCCCGGTTCAAGCCAAAGCATTGCCTTG
>JAUXPG010000374.1 GCA_030683915.1 Gemmobacter sp. | reverse complement strand
GACGCGGTCAGCGACAACACCTATGTCGGTCGGCGGATCGGGCTGAGCTATCTGGCCAGTGGTGAGGTATCTTCAGCGCTGCGCACCAGCTTCGGTGCCGAGTGGACGCGGGAAACCTATGTGCAGTCGGGCACATGGGGGCCGGGCGCGGGCTCGGTTCGGATGGGCGGCGTCTTTGCCGAGGCCTTGTGGACGCCGGGTGACCGGCTGGATGTGTCGGCTGCACTGCGCCATGACCGGCACAGCGATTTCGGCGGCGCGACCACGGGGCGGGTCGCGGCGGCGTTCCAGGTGTCGGACGACACGATCCTGCGCGGGCAGGCGGGCACGGGGTATCGCGCGCCGTCAAGCTACGAGCGGTTCGGCGCCTGGGTGGGCAACCCCGCCTTGACGCCCGAGAAGAGCCGCAGCTTTGATCTGGGGGTCGAGCGGCGGCTGGCCAATGGCGGGATGTTGCGCGCCACGGCCTTCTGGCTCGAGGTGGACAACCTGATCGACTATTCCTTTGCGACGAGAGCCTATGCCCCGGTTCCCGGCAAGTCGCGTCGCACGGGCGTGGAGTTGGAGGCGCAGGTGCCGGTGTCGGACCGGGTGGTGCTGGGCGGCAGCTATACCTATCTCGACAGTTCGGTGAATGCCGCGACATCCTGGGGCCGGCAACCGCGCCATGTGCTGGGGCTGAACATGGGCGTTCAGGCGACGGAGCGCACGACCGCAGGGTTGGGCCTGCGCCGGGTCGCAGGGCGCCCCGCCTTGGGTGACTACACGTTGGTCAACGCGATGGTGAACTATGATCTCGGGGATCAGGCCGAGGTGTGGCTGCGGGTGGAAAACCTGCTGGATGCCAAATACGTGTCGGTGGGCGGCTATGGCACGCCGGGGCGGTCGGTGTTTCTTGGCCTGAGAAAGAGCTTCTGAGATGGGCAGGCGGGCGGGCGCAGGCAAGGCAGGGGGGGCGCTGCCCCCTGCGCGGCCGGTTGCACCGGCCGCTTCCCTCGGGATATTTCGGTCGAAGCGAACATGGCTTGCCGCGCTTGGGGTCTGTCTGTGGGCCGGGGCGGCAGGGGCCGGGCCGCAGCGGGTGGTCAGCGTCAACCTGTGCACCGACCAGTTGGCGATGATGCTGGCGGCGCCGGGGCAGTTGGTGTCGGTGTCGCATCTGGCGTCGGACCCGCGGTCTTCGGTGATGGTGGCCGAGGCGGCGGGGTATGACGCCAACCGGGGCGGCGCCGAAGAGGTGTATCTGATGCGCCCCGATCTGGTGCTGGCGGGCACCTATACCGCGCGCGCTTCGGTCGAGTTGTTGCGCAGGTTGGGGGTGGTGGTGGTCGAGGTGCCGCCGGCCAGCCGACTGGCGGATGTGGCAGAGCAGTTGCGGATTGTCGGGGCGGCATTGGGGCAGGGTGCGCGTGCCGAAACGCTGGTGGCCGAGTTCGAGGCCGGGTTGGCCGCGTTGCGCATCCGGACCGATGCTCCGGTGCGCGCGGCGATGTACTATCCCAACGGCTATACCACCGGGGCGGGAACGCTGGCGGACGAAATCCTGTCGGTGACCGGATTTGCCAATGTCGGGGCGGCTGCGGGGGTGACGGGGGGCGGCATCCTGCCGCTGGAGCGGTTGGTGATGGCGGCGCCCGATCTGGTGGTGACCTCGGCGCCCTATCCCGGTGCTTCGCGGTCCGAGGAGATATTGGCGCATCCCGCGCTGGTCGCTGTGCGCGGCGCGGCGGCGGCGGCGATGGTTTCGGATGCCGAATGGGTGTGCGGCTTGCCGCAGATCCTGCGGGCGGTTGCAGGGATGGCAGCCGCGCACCGCGCCATCCGCGATGCCGTGCAGGTGACACGGGCGGACGGGGAATGAGGGTTCTGGCGGCGCTGGGGCTGCTGGTGGCGGCGCTGTTCGCGGCGTCGTTGCTGGTGGGGCCGGCGGCGATGGGGTTGGGCCCGTCCTTGCGTGCGTTGGTCACCGGCGAGGGCGAGGCGGTGGTGCTGGTCATGCGCGAGATCCGGCTGCCACGGGCGTTGCTGGGGGTGATGGTCGGCGCGGCGCTGGGGTTGGCCGGGGCGGCGATGCAGGGGTTCTTGCGCAATCCGCTGGCCGAGCCCGGCTTGATCGGGGTGTCGCCTGCCGCATCGCTGGGGGCCGTGCTGGCGTTGCAGACCGGGGTTGCCGCGGTCTGGGCGCCGGCGCTGCCTTTGGCGGCGCTGGCCGGGGCGGCGGGCGCGGTGGCGCTGTTGTTCGTGCTGGCAGGGCCGCGCGGGGGCGCGTTGACGCTGATCCTTGCGGGGATTGCCTTGTCGGCGCTGGCGGGCGCCCTGGTGGCGCTGGTGCTGAACCTCTCGCCCAACCCCTTTGCCGCCATGGAAATCGTGTTCTGGATGATGGGGTCGCTGGCCGACCGATCCATGCTGCACGTCAGCCTTGCGGCGCCGTTCATGCTGGTGGGGGTGGTCTTGCTTGCGCGCACCGGACGGGGGCTGGATGCCTTGACGCTGGGCGAGGACGCGGCGTCGGCGCTGGGGGTGTCGTTGGAGCGGTTGCGCCTGCAGGTCGTGATCGGGGTGGCGGCATTGGTCGGGGCGGCGACGGCGGTGGCGGGGGCGGTGGGTTTTGTGGGCCTTGTGGTGCCGCATCTGCTGCGCCCGCTGGTGGGGGCGCGGCCTTCGGCGCTGTTGCCGGCGGCGGCACTGGGGGGGGCGGCCGTGGTGTTGGCCGCCGACATCGCCACGCGGCTCATCGCGCCTGACCGCGACCTGAAGCTGGGCGTGCTGACCGCCATTGTGGGCGCGCCGTTTTTCTTCCGGCTGATCTGGTCGATGCGGCGGGGGATGGAATGACGCTGTTGCATCTGGACGGTCTGACCGTGCGGCGCGGCGCCTGCCCGGTGGTCGAGGGGGTGTCGCTGTCGGTTGCGGCGGGCGAGTTCGTGGGGCTGATCGGGCCGAACGGGGCGGGCAAGACCACGCTGCTGCGCGCCGCCTTGGGCTTGCTGGCGCATGGGGGGCGGTCGAGCCTGTCGGCCCTGCCGGTTGCGGCGCGGGCGCGGGCGGCAGCGTTTTTGCCGCAGGCGCGCGAGGTGGCCTGGCCGGTGTCGGTGGAGACGCTGGTGGCCTTGGGCCGGGTGCCGCATGGGTCCGGGCTGAGCGCCGCGGACCGTATGGCGGTGGACCGCGCGCTGCGCCGGATGGGGCTGGAGGCGTTTCGCGCCCGCGATGCGTTGGGGCTGTCGGGCGGTGAGTTGGCGCGCGTGCTGATCGCGCGGGTGCTGGCGCAGGAGGCGCCGCTGGTTCTGGCTGACGAGCCGGTGGCGGGGCTGGACCCGGCCAGCCAGATCCGCACGATGCAGGTCTTTGCCGATCTGGCGCGCGAGGGGCGCGGTGTCGTGGCCTCGGTGCATGATCTGGGGTTGGCGGCGCGGCATTGCACGCGTCTGGTGCTGATGGCGAAAGGCCGCGTGGTGGCCGACGGGACGCCGGGCGCGGTGCTGACAGCGGGCAACCTTGCCACCGTATTCGGCATCCGCGCGTGGCTGGCCGAGGTGGAGGGCGGGCCGGTCGTGGTGCCGCTGGAGGTGATGGAATGATCGCGGTCAGTCTGGATCGACCTTGGCTGGAGGCGCGTCTGCCCCGCGCGATGCGGTGTCTGAGCTGGGCACCGCATGGCGCAGGGTTTACCCTGACCGACCGCGTGCTGTGGCGCGAGGTGCGCAATGCCGACCTGACCCCAGACTTTGACGCCGAAGGCTGGTTCGGGGGGCAAATGGCGGCACGGGCGCCGGACGGGGT
>JAUXPG010000244.1 GCA_030683915.1 Gemmobacter sp. | reverse complement strand
TTCGCCTTTGTCCACGACAAGACCCGTGTGCCGACGCCCCCCACCTCGTTCGAGGCGCTGGCCGATTCCGACCTCAAGGTGGTCATTCAGGACCCCCGCTCCTCGACCCCCGGTCTGGGGCTGGTGATGTGGGTGCAGGCCGCCTATGGCGACCGCGCGCCCGAAATCTGGCAACGGCTGGCCGACAACGTGCTGACCGTGACGCCGGGCTGGTCCGAGGCCTATGACCTGTTCCTCAAGGGCGAAGCCGACATGGTCCTGTCCTACACCACCTCGCCCGCCTATCACCTGATCGCGGAAAAGGACGACAGCAAGGCAGCGGCGGCCTTTGACGAAGGGCACTATCTTCAGGTCGAAGTCGCGGGCGTGCTGGCCAACGCGCCGCAACCCGAACTGGCGCGCGCCTTCATGGCCTTCATGGTGTCCGAGGCATTTCAGGCGGCAATCCCGGAAACCAACTGGATGTATCCGGCGAAAACCCCGGCGGCGGGTCTGCCCGAAGGGTTCGGCACGCTGGTGACGCCCGGCACGTCGCTGCTGTTTGCCCCGGACGAGGCGCAGGCATTGCGCGACGGCGCGGTGGAAACCTGGCGCGCGGCCCTCTCGCGGTGAGCTTTGCGCCGGGCCGGGCCAGCGGCGGCGGGGTATTGGCCGGGCAGGTGGCAGCCGCCACCATTGCCGGGCTGATCCTTGCCACGCTGGGCGCGCTGCTGGCGCAGGCTGGCAGCCCCCGGCTTGGCCCGGCCGACTGGGCGGCGGTGCGCTTTACCGTCGCGCAGGCCGCCGTTTCGGCCTTGATGTCGCTCGCGCTGGCCATTCCGGTGGCCCGCGCGCTGGCGCGGCGCCGCTTTCCGGGGCGGGCCGCGCTGGTCGCGGCGATGGGGGTGCCGTTCCTGTTGCCGGTCATCGTCGCGGTGCTGGCCCTGCTGGCGGTCTTCGGGCGCAACGGCACGCTCAACGCCGGTCTGGCGGCGTTCGGGCTGCCCCCGGTTCAAGTTTACGGCGCTGGCGGGGTGGTGCTGGCGCATGTCTTTCTCAACCTGCCGCTGGCGGTGCGGATGTTGCTGCACGGCTGGTCCGGCATCCCGGCGGAACGTGTGCGGTTGACACAGGCGCTCGGCATGGGCCCTTGGGGCCAGTTGCGGCATGTCGAACTGCCGATGTTGCGCGCGGTGGTGCCGGGGGCGATGCTGGCGGTGTTCCTGATTTGCCTGACCTCGTTCGCCGTGGCGCTGATCCTGGGCGGCGGGCCGCGCGCCACGACTGTTGAACTGGCAATCTTTCAGGCGGTGCGGTTCGATTTCGACCTGCCGCGCGCAGCGGTGCTGGCCTGCCTGCAATTTGCACTTTGCGCGGTGGCGGTTCTGCTGGCCGCGCGCTGGACCAAAGCCAACGCCACCGGCGCGGGGCTGGACCGTGCGCTCGACCTGCCCCGCCCCGGCGGCTGGCGCCGACTGGCCGATGCGCTGGCCATCACGGCCGCGGCGGCCTTCCTGCTGGGGCCGCTGGCGGTGGTGGTGGCGCGCGGTGCGCCCGGTCTGGCCGACCTGCCGCCGCAAGTCTGGCAATCGGCGGGGCGGTCGGTGGTGCTGGCGCTGTCCGTCGCGGCGCTGACCGGCGCGGCGCTTTTGGCGTTGGGGGCGGCGGCGGCACGCCCCGGCCCCGCCGGGCGCGCGGTCGAACTGGCCGGGATGCTGCCGATGGCGGCGAGTTCGCTGGTCCTGGGCACCGGGCTGTTCTTGCTGCTCAACCCCTTCCTTGCGCCGACGCGTCTGGCCCTGCCGGTGACGGCGCTTGTCAACACGCTGCTTGCGCTGCCCTTTGCCTTGCGCCTTGTCCTGCCTGCGTGGCGCGCTGCCGAGGCGACGCAGGGCCGCCTCGCCGATGCGTTGGGCCTGACGGGGGCCGCCCGCCTGCGGCACGCCATCCTGCCGCGCCTGCGCCGCCCCTTGGGCATGGCGCTCGGGCTGGCGGCGGCGCTGGCGATGGGCGACCTTGGCGTGATCGCGCTGTTCGCCACCGAAGGGGCCGAGACGCTGCCCCTGCAGGTCTGGCGCCTGATGGGCGCCTACCGCACCCAGACCGCCGAGGCGGCGGCCCTTTTGCTTGTGGGCCTGTCGCTCGGCCTGTTCCTGATCTTCGATCTGTGGGGCCGCCGCCATGCTGACACTTGACGCCATGATCCTGGAACAGGACGACTTTCGCCTTGCGGCCGACTGGTCGGTGCCACAGGGCGCGCGGGTGGCGGTGATCGGGCCGTCGGGGGCGGGCAAATCCACCCTGCTGTCGGCGCTTGCCGGGTTCCTGGCCCCCGCATCCGGCCGCATCCTGTGGGCCGGGCAGGACATCACCGCCACCCCTCCCGGCGCACGCCCGCTGTCGATTCTGTTTCAGGACGGCAACCTGTTTCCCCATCTGACCGTGGCGCAAAACCTTGGCCTTGGGCTAGACCCCCGCCTGCGGCTGACCCCCGACCAAAAGGCCGAGGTGGCGCGGGTGCTGGCACAGGTGGGGCTTGCCGACAAGGCCGCGCGCAAACCCGGCGCGCTGTCGGGGGGCGAACAGTCGCGCGTGGCGCTGGCCCGCG
>JAUXPG010000141.1 GCA_030683915.1 Gemmobacter sp. | reverse complement strand
TGCGCGGACCCGCCAAAGGAAACACCCCGTTCAGACCTTCTTTCGACGCAGACGCGGGCGCGGGGGGGGCGTGGTGTCTTCATCGTCTTCCAACGCTTCCCAGTCGGCGGCCTCGGCCTCGGCCAGCGCGCGGATCTGGGCGGCGCGGCGCTTTTCCACCCGTTCCAGCAGTTTGCGCGACCGCAGCCGCTGATAGGCCCGGATCAGGGGCAGGCTGGCGTATTGAAAGATCAGCCCGACCAGCGTTCCGGGGATGATCGCGCCGATGATGTATGGCAGATAGACCTTGTGGAAAAACCGCGCCAACTGCTCCCAGTGGGTCGGTTCGCCGGTCAAGACACCGACGATGTTTTTCCACAGCTGCGATGTCGCCTCGCCGAAGGCGGGCATCACCTGGGTCAGCGGGATGCGGAACTCCGAGCCGAGCAACCAGTAGCCGGTTTCCAGCGACATGGTGGCAAAGATCGGAAAGGTGATGGGGTTGCCGACGAAGGTGGCCAGCAGTGCGGCAAGGATGTTTCCGCGATAGATGATCGCGATGGCGGCGGCAGAGAGGAAGTGCAGCCCGAACAGCGGCGTGAACGACACGAAGACCCCGGCAAAAACCCCCCGGGCAATGCGTTCGGGGCTGTCGGGCAGGCGGCGCAGGCGGTGCATGACATAGCTGGCCGCGCGGGTCCAGCCGCCCTTGGGCCAGAAGAACTCCAGCGCGACCCGTGCCCAGGACCGTGCATCGCGCCGCTTGAAAACCAACTCCCGCCCTTCCCTAGCTTGCCCGTGACCGCTTGTGGTCAGGGCCTGCGTTTCTGATCGCGCAGCCGCGTCACGCGCGCAACATCGCTTTCGGCATCCAGCGCCATCATCAGATTGTGCAGGTGTTCCACATCGCGAAGGTCTACGTCGATCACGATCCGGTAATAGTCGGGTTTCTTGTCCATAAAATGGAGATCCGAGATATTTGCGCGGCGGTCGCCGATCAGCGTACAGATGCGGCCCAGCACCCCGGCCGCGTTCGAGATGGTCAGTTCCAGCGGCACGGTATGCACGGCCGCGTGGCGGCCCGATTGCCAATGCAGGTCGATCCAGCGTTCGGGCTGTTCTTCAAGGTCGATCAGTGCCGGGCAGTCGATGGCATGGGCCACGACACCCTTGCCGCGATAGGTGATGCCGACGATCCGTTCGCCGGGCAACGGGCAGCAGCAGGGCGCACGCTGGAAGGTCTGATCGTCGGCCAGACCGACGACAGGGCGGGTGGCATCCACCGTATCCGGCGCGCTGGCCAGTTCGGGATACAGCGTTTCCACCACTTTCTGCGCGGTCAGCTCCGCCGACCCGATGCGGGCCAGCAGTTCATCCTCGTCCGGCAGGCCCAGCGTGCGCGCGGCGGTCAGCAGCGCCTTGTCGGTGGCCTTTTTTCCGAACCGTTCAAAGGTGACGCGGGCCAGTTCGCGGCCCAGTTTGACAAAGCGCCCCCGATCCTCTTCGCGCAGGGATTTGCGGATCGCCGCCTTGGCGCGGCCGGTGGTGACGATGTCAACCCAACTCGATTGCGGCTTTTGCCCTTCGGCGGTGATGATTTCCACCGATTGCCCGTTGCGCAGCCGGGTCCAGAGCGGCACGCGGATGCCATCGACCTTGGCCGACACGCAGGCATTGCCGATGCGGGTGTGGATGGCATAGGCGTAGTCGAGCGGGGTCGCCCCCTTGGGCAGTTGCACCACGTCACCCTTGGGGGTGAAGCAGAACACCTGATCCTGATACATCTCAAGTTTGACGTGTTCCAGAAACTCGTCGTGGTCGCCTTCTTCAAAGCGTTCGGTCAGTTGCGCGATCCACTTCGCCGGATCGACCGCAAAGGGGTTCGCGCTGCGCTGGCCGTCGCGGTAGGACCAATGCGCGGCAACCCCGGCCTCGGCCACCTCGTGCATCTCGCGGGTGCGGATCTGCACCTCGACCCGCTTGCCGTCGCGGCCCGACACGGTGGTGTGGATGGAGCGGTAGCCGTTCTGCTTGGGCTGGCTGATGTAATCCTTGAACCGGCCGGGCACCGCGCGCCAGCGTTGGTGGACGACGCCCAGCGCGCGGTAACAGTCGGCCACGTCGCGCACGATGATGCGAAAGCCATAGATGTCGGACAGGCGCGAGAACGCGAGGTCCTTTTCCTGCATCTTGCGCCAGATCGAATAGGGCTTCTTGGCGCGGCCATAGACGGTGGCCTCGATGCCGGCGCGGTCCAGTTCGCTGCGGATGTCGTTGGTGATCTTGTGGACGACATCGCCCGCTTCGCGCTGCAGGGTGATGAAGCGGCGCAGGATGGAATTGCGCGCCTCGGGGTTGAGAACGCGAAAGGACAGATCCTCCAGCTCCTCGCGCATCCACTGCATGCCCATGCGACCGGCCAGCGGCGCATAGATCTCCATCGTCTCGCGCGCCTTCTGGGCCTGCTTTTCCGGCTTCATGCTCTTGATCGTGCGCATGTTGTGCAGCCGGTCGGCCAGCTTGACCAGAATGACCCGCAGGTCGCGCGACATGGCAAAGAACAGCTTGCGGAAGTTTTCCGCCTGTTTCGACTGGGTCGAGGACAGTTGCAGGTTGGTCAGCTTGGTCACGCCATCGACCAGTTCGGCCACCTCGTCGCCAAACAGGCGCGCCACCTCGGTGTAGGTGGATTTGGTGTCTTCGATGGTGTCGTGCAGCAGCGCGGTGACGATGGTGGCATCGTCAAGCTGCATCTCCGTCAGGATGGCGGCCACTGCGACGGGGTGGGTGAAATACGGCTCGCCGGATTGGCGGGTCTGGCCCTCATGCATAAGGCGCCCATAGTCATGGGCGCGGTGCAGAAGGTCGGCATTGGTGCGGGGGTTGTAGTTGCGGACAAGCGCGATGAGGTCTTCGACGTCGATCATCGCCTGTCCGCCAAAGTCCGTATCAGTCGTCGCGGTTCGCTTCGACCAGCATCCGCAGCATGCGCTCTTCCGACATGTCATCGACCATCGGGCGGTCCATCTCGGCCCCCATCAGCAGCGACATCTTGTCGTCTTCGGGTTCGTCGACTTCGATCTGGGTCTGCAGACCCGCGATCATCCGTTCGCGCAGCGAGTCCGCGCCCTGGGTTTCCTCGGCGATTTCGCGCAAGGCGACGACGGAATTCTTGTCACGCTCGCGCTCCACTGTAATGGGGGCGCCGGCGGCGATTTCGCGGGCGCGGTGCGAGGCCAGCATCACCAGCTCAAACCGGTTGGGAACCTTGTCAACGCAATCTTCGACCGTCACGCGGGCCATGGGACACTCCAGTCTGTCGGGGGCATGGAAGCGCCTGAGTAATCCAGACGCCGGGGATTGACAAGCGCGGAATCGGTCAGAAGCGCGTGACTTCGGCGCGCGCCGCCGGGGGCAGTGCCGCCAGCATCTGCGCGACGGTGTGTCCGGAGACCGGATGGTGCCAGCCGGGGGCGATCTCGGCAAGGGGGACAAGGACAAAGGCCCGGTCCTGCAGGCGGGGGTGTGGCAGGATCAGGCGGTCGGGCGTTTCGCGGGCCTGACGGTCGGGGGGCAGCGCGGCCCATGCGGTCTGGGTGGCGCGGTCGGGGCAGATCAGATCGTCCAGCGCGACCAGATCAAGGTCGAGCGTGCGCGCGCCCCAGCGTTCGCCCCGGCGGCGGCCAAACCGCGCCTCGATGCGGTGGAGCGCGGCCAGCGCCGCCTCGGCATCGCCCGGCCACGCGGCGACGACGGCAGCATTGGCATAGTCGGGGCCTGACCCGGCAGGAAACGCGGGCGTGCGATAGACGTCAGAACGCGCCTTCGCGCGAAAGCCTTCCTCGTCCAACGCGGTGATTGCCAGACGCACGGTGTCAGCGATAGGTTGATCGCCTATTGGCTGGTTCGCGCCCAGTGCGATAAGTGCTGTCTTTTCCATGGTAGCTCCCGATGCTACACTTTCGTATGACCTGTGTTGCAGTACTGGAGAATTTCAATACCTACACACTGTGGCATGAAATCGAAATGGCCATTTGTTGCCACCACTCACAAGTAGCCCGGTTTCTGCCAATATTTTTTGAGGGGACAACTCATGTTTTACAAGGATGATAGGCTGGCGCTGTTCATTGACGGTTCCAACCTTTATGCCGCAGCCCGCGCCCTGGGCTTCGACATCGACTACAAGCTTCTGCGTCAGGAGTTCATGCGCCGGGGCAAGCTGGTGCGTGCGTTCTACTACACCGCGCTGCTGGAAAACGAGGAGTATTCGCCCATCCGGCCGCTGGTCGACTGGCTGCACTACAACGGCTTTGCGATGGTGACCAAGCCGGCCAAGGAATACACCGACAGCCAGGGCCGCCGGAAGGTCAAAGGCAACATGGACATCGAACTGACCGTCGATGCCATGGAGCTCGCGCCGCGGGTGGACCACATCGTGCTGTTCTCGGGCGATGGTGATTTCAAGCCGCTGGTGGAGTCGCTGCAGCGGCAGGGCGTGCGGGTTTCGGTGGTGTCGACCATTCGCAGCCAGCCGCCGATGATTGCGGATGAACTGCGCCGTCAGGCCGACAATTTCATCGAACTCGACGAGTTGCGCGATGTCATCGGCCGCCCGCCGCGCGAACCGCGCGAGCCGCGCGAATTCGGCATGCGCCCCGAGCGCGAGGCCGAGCAGGTGCCAGCCGGCGGCGATCAGGCCTGATCGGACAGGCGCCTCGGCGGGGGGAGACGCCGGGGTGCGGGTTTCGGGATGGACGTCGCCCTCAGCTTGCCGGCGCTGTTTCTGGCGGCCTTCGTGGCGGCCACGCCTGTGCCGATGAATTCGGAACTGCCCTTCGTCGGCTTGTTGCTGGCGGGGGGCGTTCCGCTTGTTCTGGTGGCGGTTGCCTCGGTCGCCAACACGCTGGGCAGTGTGGTGACATGGGCCGCCGGGCGCGGGCTGCTGGGCGGTGGGCGGCTGGCGCGGCTGTTCCGGGTGGGGCCCGAGCGGCTGGCGCGCGCGGAAGGGTGGTTCGCGCGCTGGGGGCGCTGGTCGCTGCTGTTGTCCTGGGCGCCGGGGGGCGATTTCCTGTGTCTGGCCGCAGGCGCGCTGCGGATGCCGCTGCGGGTGTTCGTGCCGTTGGTCGCGCTGGCCAAGACCGCGCGCTATGGCGTGCTGGCCGCCATTACGCTGGGTGTGACAGGCTGAGTGTCCGGCCCGCCGGACATCGGCCGGGTGGACGCGCGGCCCAATCCGGGCTACCTCGGAACGCAAGACAGCGCCGAGGATGCCATGACCGCCAACCTGCCGCCCCTGACCTTGTATCTTGCCGCGCCGCGCGGGTTCTGCGCCGGGGTGGACCGCGCGATCAAGATTGTGGAAATGGCTTTGGCCAAATGGGGCGCACCCGTATTCGTGCGCCACGAGATCGTGCACAACAAGTTCGTCGTCGATGACCTGCGCGCCAAGGGGGCGGTGTTTGTCGAGGAGCTGGACGATTGCCCCGATGACCGCCCGGTGATCTTTTCCGCGCATGGCGTGCCGAAATCGGTGCCCGCCGAAGCCGCGCGGCGCCACATGATCGCGGTGGATGCCACCTGCCCGTTGGTGACCAAGGTTCACAACGAGGCGCAGCGCCATTCGGAAAACGGCCTGCAACTGGTGATGATCGGGCACGAGGGCCACCCCGAGACGGTGGGCACGATGGGCCAGTTGCCGCCGGGCGAGGTGCTGCTGGTCGAAACCGTGGCCGATGTGGCCGGGCTGGTGGTGCGAGATCCCGGCAAGCTGGCCTATATCACCCAGACCACGCTGTCGGTGGATGACACCGCCGATATCGCCGCCGCCTTGCAGGCGCGGTTTCCGGCCATTCTGGCGCCCGCGCATGATGACATCTGCTATGCCACCACCAACCGGCAGGCAGCGGTCAAGGCGATCGCCGGGCGGATCGACGCGCTGCTGGTGATCGGAGCGCCGAATTCGTCGAACTCGCGCCGTCTGGTCGAGGTGGGGGCGGCGGCCGGGTGCGGCTATGCGCAACTGGTGCAGCGCGCGACCGACATCGACTGGCGCGCGCTGTCGGGCATCCGGTCGGTCGGGATCACTGCAGGGGCCAGCGCGCCCGAGGTTTTGGTGAACGAGGTGGTGGACGCGTTCCGCGCCCGGTTCGACACGCGGGTGGAACTGGTGGAAACCGCGCAGGAAAACGTGGAGTTCAAAGTGCCGCGCGTGGTGCGGGAACCGGCCTGAGCGCCCGCGTGAGACGGGGCCGGGGCGCAGGTTGCCCTGCGCCCCGTAACCTGTCTGCTCGTTGCCTTGGTGCCGGGTCTTTGTGCCCGATAGGGAAACAGTAACCCGGCAAATGTGGCGAAATTAGGGCTGCTTCGTCAGGCCGCGCCGTAAAGCGCGCCCCAGCGTTCGATGAGCTTGCCCTGAAGCGTGCGCGCGCGCCGGGTCCATTCCGGGCCGCCGGCCGGGCGTTCGCGGTCGCCATTCGCCAGACTGTCCCGCCGCGCGGTATCAGCGGCGAAGATGGCAAAGACCAGCGGGCGCGGCGTATCGACAAAGCCAGCGAGCCCTGACACGAAGTTGAGCGTTCCGGTCTTGGCGCGCACCTGCGGGCCGGGGCGGCCCTTTTCGCCGGTGGGGAACGGGCGCATCAGATCGCCCAGCCACGCACAGCGGCGCAGCGCCGCTGCCATGGCCTCTGCCGAGATGCGCGACGTGCCGCCCAGCCCCGAATGATCGACAAAGCGCGAGTCGACCCCGTGTGTCGCGCGCAGCCAGTCCGACATCCGCCCCGCCGATGCCTCAAGCCCGGCTGCGCCCGATGCTGTCAGGCCAAGCGCCTCGGCGGTGATGTTGGTGGAATGGCGCAGCATGTCGCGCACGACCTCGGGCAGCGGAGCGCCTGCCACCTGCGCCAGAACCGTGCCCCCGGCGCTGGTGCCGGTGGTTTGGGGCGCGGGCAGGCGGATGCCCTGTGCGGCGCACAGGGTCTGGAACACCTCGCCTGCATAGGCTTCGGGCGCGCGCACGGGCAACCAGCGGCTGCCCCCCTTGCCCAGACTGGCCGAGGCGACGGTCCAGCGTTCGGCACCATCCGAGCGGTCATAGGTGTACAGCGGTGCGGCGCGGTCCACGATGCGGGCCTGTGCCATGCGGACGGCGGGCGCAAAACGGTCGCCGCGCGCGTCCATCTTGATCTGCCAGCCGGATTGGCCGCGCTTCCATTCGAAATGCACGCGGTTGTAATTGAGGTTGAGGCCGGAAATTGCCGGGTTGTAGCCGACGTGGTCGGGTTGGCCGCTGTCGATGCGGGCGATCTGCGGCAGGGTGGCGCCATGCAGAAGGAACCGCCCCGACACCCCGGTGACGCCGCGGGCCCGAAGGGCCGCAGCCAGATCGCCCAGCTGGTCGGTCGTCAGGTTCGGGTCGCCGCCGCCCACAAGCACCAGATCGCCCTGCACAACGCCCCCTTGCACCGGGCCGGTGGCCAGCACGCGGGTAACAAAGCGGTGCGCGGTGCCAAGCCGATCCATCGCATAGGCGGCGGTGATCGCCTTGGCGACCGAGGCGGGGGGTTGGCCCGAGGCTTCGTGCCGCCCTTCCAGCAGGGTGCCGGTGGCGCGGTCATAGACCGCAAAGGTGACGCGTCCGCCCAAACGGGCGGCGTCGATCAGCGCATCGGCGGCGGGCAGGGCAGGGGCCACGCGGGTGGCGGGGGTCGCCAGCATCGGCGCAGCACCGGGGCGTGGTTGCGGGCGCGGGCTGGTGGCGGGCACCTGCGCCAGCGACGGGGCGGCCAGACTGGCCAGGGCACCGGCCAGCATCCAGCGGCGCGAGATCGGGGGCGTGCTGTTGTTGCGCATGCGATGTGCCTTATCTTTCCCGCCAAACCCGGCCCTTGCGCGCATCATGCCCGAGGCTGCGGGCCCAGTGCAACCCGGCTCAGCGCGACCAGAGGCCGCGTGCGCGGATCGCGCTGGACGATGCGGGGTTCAGCGGCAGATCCACCATGCACCACGCTGGGGCGGCGGTCCGGCCAAGGCGCTGGGCCTGCGCTTCGGGCAGGCGGTGCGCGGCCAGTGCGCGGGCCGCGGGGGCAAACCGCGCCGACAGCCGGGTGCCGGGCCGGGCCAGCACGCCGATGGCCGTGGTGGCCGCGATGCCGCGCCAGTTGTCCCAGTGGTGAAAGCTGGCCAGATTGTCCGACCCCATCAGCCATACGAACCGCACCTGCGGATAGATCGCGTGCAGCCGCGCCAGAGTGTCGGCGGTAAAGCGGGTGCCAAGCGCGGTTTCCAGCCCCGTCACCACCACGCGGGGGTGGCGCATCCGGTCCGATGCCACCGCGATACGGGTGGCCAGCGGCGCGGGGCCTTGCCGTTTCAAGGGGTTGCCCGGCGATACCAGCCACCACACCCGGTCCAGCCCGAACCGCGCCAGTGCTGCGCGGGTGATGGCGACATGGCCATCATGGGCGGGGTCGAACGACCCGCCCAGAAGGCCGATGACCTGACCCGGCATCGCGATGGGAAAGCCTGCGCGCATCGGCTCAGGTTCCACGCCGCTGCGCGCTTGTCCAGCCCCGGTTCAGAGCGCCCGCAGCCAGAACTGCAGCGATTTGCGCGTCTCCGCGGGTTCGTCGAGGTCTTTCCACGAAAACTCGGCAATGACGCCGGGCAGGGGGCGGTAGCCGCGCGCCGTCCAGAACGGATCGAGCGGCGAATAATCGGGGGGGCGGGCGGGATGGTCGGCGGGGCGGATCACGGCGCAAAAGGCAGCGTGCGTGAACCCCAGCGCGCGGGCATGCGCCTCGCGCAGGTCAAAGAACCGATGCCCGATGCCCTGGCCGCGGTACTGCGGCAACAGCACGGATTCGGCGCAATAGAACACCCTGTCCAAAGGAAGGCCGGTGCTGGCAAAGGCGGTGGAAAACGCCTCGGCATGGTCGGCCATCGGGGTGCCGGTTGCCGCGCCCACCAGGCGGGCGCCATCGAAGGCCCCTACCAGAATCGCGCCGGGGCTGTCGCGGTAGCTGGCGACATAGCGCCGTTCATAGGCCATGTCGCCGTCGTAGAGGTAGGGAAAGGCGCGGAACACGTCGATCCGCAGGCGCGCGGCATCGTCAAGCGCCGCTTCCAGCGCAGGGCCGGTCAGCGGCTCGACCCGGATCATGCCGACACCTGCCGCACCCAGTCGGCAAGGTTGTAGAAGGTGGTGATGCGCGCGATGCGGCCTTCGCGGATATCAAAGAACGCCCCGGCGGGAAGCATGTAGCGCTGCCCGTGCGCCGGGGGCAGGCCGGGGTCGGTCTGCAGGTATTCGCCGTGCACCACGAATTCCGCGGCACCCCGGCTGCCATCCTCGGTGGCGAAAACCACAATGTCGTGCAGGGTTTCGCGGTAGCTGACACCCATGTGCGCGCAGAATTCAGCGAACAGCGCGCGGCCCCGACGGATGCCGCCTTCGTTGACGCGGTGTTCCACGTCATCGGTCACGCAGGCCAGCATGCCCGCCGGGTCGGCGGCGTTGAAGGCGGCGTAATAGCGGGAGATCAGCGATTCGGTGGCGGTGCGGGTCATGCAGGGTCCGGGGTTGGCGTGGCGGGCCGCCCAGATGTGCGGCGAAAACAGCGGGGTTGCAACGGGGTCGCGCGGCTGTGTCAGCCGCCAAAGCGCGCCACAAGGCGCTGGTGAATCTGGTCGCGCGCCTGCCGGTAGGCGGCAAGCTTGGCCTCGCGCGTTTCACCCAGCGCGGTGGGGTCAAGGATGGGCCAGTATTCCACCTCCACGTCATAGCCGCGTGTAAGGTCGAGCGCCTGACGCTGGCTGGTGGGCGACAAAGCGATGATCAGGTCGAATTGCCCCAGATCCTCGCCCCATTTCTGCATTTCCTCGAAACTGCGCGACCGGTGGCGCGACAGTTCAATCCCCAGTTCCCGGCACACGGCAACGGAAAACCCGTCAATCTCCATGTCATTCTTGACCCCGGCGGACTGGACATAGGCGCGTTGGCCGAACAGGTGCTTCATCAGCGACTCGGCCATTGGGGATCGCACCGCGTTGTGATCGCAACAAAAGAGCACCGACTGCGGAAACCCTGTCGCCAAGATCACCCCCAGTGCAGGACGCAGATCAGGGTGAACAGCCGCCGCGCAGTGTCGATGTCGACCACCGCCTTGCCGTCCAGACGTTCCTGAAGCGTCCGTGCACCTTCGTTGTGGATGCCGCGGCGGGCCATGTCGATGGCCTCGATCTGGCTGGGCGGCAGGCGCTTGACCGCGTCGAAATAGCTTTCGCAGATCTGGAAGTAATCCTTGACGACCTGACGGAAGGGGCCAAGCGACAGGTGAAATTCGGCCGCCTTCTCGCCCGCTTCGGTGGCGATGTCGAACACCAGCCGGCCATCCCTTATGGCAAGGCCAAGCCGGTAGGGGCCCGGCGCAACCTCGCGGCCCTCGCGAACGGGCAAGGCAAAGGTGTTGTCCTCGAGCAGATCGAAGATCGCGACGCGGCGTTCCTGCTCGATGGCAGGGGTAGCAGGCGCGAGGCCCTGATCGTCGATCGCGATATGACAGATGCGGGTCATGGGGAGTGTCCGGTTTTGCCCCGGTTTGATGCCCGACAGGGGGCGGTTGTGCAAGCGGCAAAAGGCGCAAGTCCGCAAGGGGTGGCGCGGGGGCCACCAAAGCGGGCTTGGGGCATTGCGGTGATCCGGCGGGCGCTGGCCCGCGTATACGATCCATTGCGCAGGAGGATTGCGGATGCGGGCTTTCGTTGTGGCGGGCGTGGTGCTGTGGGCCGGGGTGGCGATGGCGCAGGAAACCGAGATCCGGGGTGTGATCGAAAGCCAGATCACCGCCTTTCAGGCCGATGATTTCGCCGCGGCGTTCACCCATGCCTCGCCCGGCATCAAGGGCATGTTCGGCAGCGCCGAACGCTTTGGTGCGATGGTGCGCCAAGGCTACCCGATGGTGCATCGCCCCGACGAGGTGCGCTATCTGGGCCTGCGGACCGAATCCGGGCGGCAGGTGCAGCGCGTGATGATCCGCGACGCGCAAGGCCGGGTGCATTTTCTGGACTACGAGATGATCGAGGCCGACGGCGGCTGGCAGATCAACGGAGTGCGCCTGTTGCCGCCGCAGGGTGCGGGGGCCTGACTGCGGCGGGCCGCACCCTTCAGCGCGCGCAGGGTTAACGCTGCATCAACGCTTTGCATGATAGCCCTGTGCGGGTCAGGGCAGCCGTCCGGCGTTTCTTCGGCGAGAGGAAAGCGGCGCGCGGCCTTGCCCTTGGTTTGTCGTGACGGCCGGACGGCTGCATCGCAGGGCGATGCGGATGCGGGGGTTTCACGCGATGAACAAGGCGATCACGGACGGGCTGGTGCTGATGCCGACGCCCTTTTCGGCCGGGCTGGCGGTCTGGTCTTCGGGCGACGGCACGCCGGGGTCGCCCAGCTGGAACGGGGCGCCGAATGCGGCGGTCGTGGCGGCAGATCAGGATTTCGGCGGCTGTCTGGAGCTTTTGAAAACCGCCAACACCACGCGGCTGCGCTATATGGTGCAGACGCCGTGCCAGCCGGGCATGTATCTGCGCATTACCGCGCGCATCAAGGCACTGTCGGGGCCGTTGCCGACGGTGCGCGCGTCGTGTCTGCCGGTGAACGCAGGCGGGGCGGGGATTGGCGGTTTGCCGCAATCGGGTCCTTCGGTGACGCTGAGCGCCTATGGCGACGTGGTGACCGTCAGCGCAATTATCGGCTCGGGCGCGCGTGGCGGGGTGGACATGGTGTGGGGCACCGCCCCTGTGGGCGGGCATTTCGGGCTTGATCTCACCGGGCCGAATGGCGGCGTGGTCCGCATCGATGATATCGTGATCGAGGATGTCACGGCCGTTTTCCACCGCACGATGATGGATTGGGTCGATGTGCGCGACTATGGCGCGCTTGGCGACGGGGTGACCAGCGATGTCGCGGCCTTTCAGGCGGCGGATGCGGCGGCGGTGGCCTCGGGGCGGCAGGTTCTGGTGTCTGCGGGCAATTATGCGCTGCCGTCCAACATTGCGATGGCGGCGCCGGTGCGGTTTGAAGGCAAGGTGGTGATGCCCGCCGCCAACCGGCTGGCCCTGACGCGCAATTACAATCTGGAAACCTATACCGCCGCCTTCGGGTCCGAGGCCGAAGGCCTGCGCCGGGCGTTGCAGGCGCTGTTCCACTTTACCGACCATGGTGTGCTGGACCTGAACGGGCGGGCCGTATCGGTGACCGCGCCGATCTTTCTGGCCGAGAACGCAGGCATCGCCGGGGCGTCTTTCGTGCAGCGCAAGGTGATCGACAACGGGCAACTGGTCGCCGTCGCCGGGCCAGCATGGACGCCCGGGGTGGTGACCAGTCAGGCCACCTACAGCACCTCGGACCCGTATATCCTGACCGGGGTCGCCAATGTCGCCAATATCGAGGTCGGGTCACTGGTGACCGGCACCGGGGTGGCGCGGGAAACCTATGTGCGGTCCAAGAACGTCGGCGCGGGCACCGTGGAACTGAGCCTGCCGCCCGGTTCGCAGGGCGGCACGCGGGTCTATACCTTCACCCGGTTCAGGTATCTTCTTGATTTTTCGGGGTTTGGTCGGCTGGACCGCTTCGAGATGACCAATCTGGAATTTGTCTGCGGCGGTCATGCCAGCGCCATCATGCTGCCGACCAGCGGGATCACCACGCGATTTTCAAGTTGCGTGTTCGACCGGCCGCGCGACCGGGCCATCACCTCGATCGGGACCGGCTGTCAGGGCATGATGATCGACGAATGCCAGTTCCTGAGCAACGAGATGCCGGTGGATGTGCAAAACCGCACCAGCGTCGGCATCAACGTCAATGCCAACGACGTCAAGATCCGCGACAACCGCGCGGTGCGGTTCCGGCATTTCGTGGTCATCCACGGGTCGGGCCACATCTTTGTGGGCAACCACTGGTTCCAGGGCGATGCCCAGCAGCCGGGCGTCCGAACGGCGGGGGTGGTGATGACGGGCATCAACGTCAAGACCACCTTTACCGGCAACTACGTGGACAACAGCTTCATCGAACTGACCAACGAACGCGAGGCCGATCCCAACTGGAACAACCAGTTCAGCTTTGGCGGCATCACCATCACCGCCAATATCTTCACCACCATCGGCGCGATGAGTTCGTTCGCGTGGCTGGTGGTGACGCCGCGCGGGTCGGGCCATTACCTGCAAGGCGTCTCGATCACCGGCAACACCTTCCGCACCATGAACGGCGGGATCGACCGGGCCGAGAAGGTGGATACCACCTGGGCCGATCTGGATTACAGCCGGTTCCGCAACGTCACGGTGCATGGCAATAATTTCAACGGGGTGACGAACGGGTGCTACAACCCCCTGACCGTGCGCCATGACCAGAACAGCGCGGCCAGCGCCTGGGTGGTGGATGCCAGCGCCAACCTGGCGTTTCGCGGCAATGCGCGGGTAGTGACGGGCATCGTGGCCGGGGGGGCGGTGTTGCAAGGATCGACCCAGCGGTATGACATGCCGTGGGTCCAGACCGAGCAGGGCGCCAGCAAGCAAAACGTCACTCTGCGCTGGCCGGTTGCGGTGACGGGCACGGTCTGGGTGACGGTGCGTGCCGACAATCCCGTGTGATGGGCGGAGGGGGGGCGTTGCGCCCCCCTTTTGTCATTTGGCGCCGGGTTTCAGCCCGAAAGGTCCTGATCGGTCAGGCTGAAGGCGCGGGCAAAGCCGCCATTGAGCGCAGCCGATGTGGGCCGGAACCGCACGAAGGAAAAATCGGGCAGGCTGGCATAGACCGTGGCCTTGGGGTTGCGCGCCAGCCAGCTGCGCCGAAGGTCATCGTGGTCGGGGCTGGCGGGGTCCACGAACTCGGCCACCGCGCGCAGCGACAGGCGCGGATGCGTCAGCGGGTCGCCCTTCGGTCCCGGTTCACCAACCAGCAGGCAGCACGCTGGCGCCGCCCGCAGCGCGCGGGTGTGCAGCGCGAGCCCCGAGACCAGCGACAGCGGCAGGCCCGACGCGTCGCGCCCCAATGCGATGCGGCTGGCAAAGGGGTGGCCTGTGCCGGGTTCCACCACCGCGAGCGCGCAGAAGGTGGCATCGGCCAGCAACTGGCGTGCCAAGGCGCGGGCGTCGTCGTCGGCTGGGCGGACGGGGTCGGGTCTTTGGGGCGGAACGGGCATGGCCGATGGCTTTCCGACTGGCTTGACAGGGGGCGGGTGCGGGAGTCTTGTCGTGCCCGAGGGCAAGGGGGAGGGTCAAGATGGCGCAAGGCCACGGCGACACGCTGCGGGAGGAGTTTACGCCGAAATCCTGGACCGTCCTGCGCGAAGGCTACGGTCTGGCCGAACTGCGCGCCGATGCGATTGCCGGGCTGACGGTGGCCATCGTCGCCTTGCCACTGAGCATGGCGATTGCAATTGCCAGCGGCGTGGGGCCGGAGCGCGGGCTTTACACGGCCATCATCGGCGGGTTTCTGGTGTCGGCGCTGGGCGGATCGCGGTTTCAGATCGGCGGACCGGCGGGTGCCTTTATCGTGCTGGTGTCGGCCTGCGTGATGCAGACCGGGCTTGATGGCCTGATCCTTGCCACCTTCCTCTCCGGGTTCCTGCTGATCGCGGTGGGCGCGCTGCGGTTGGGGACCTATATCAAATTCATACCCTATCCGGTGACGGTCGGATTTACCGCCGGAATCGCGGTCATCATCCTTGCCAGCCAGATGCGCGATTTTTTCGGGCTCTCGCTCGGCGGCCCCGAACCCGCCGAAATCGTGGGCAAGGTCGAGGTGCTGTGGGCTGCGCGCGGCACGGTGACCGGGGCGGCGCTGGCGCTGGCGGTCGGGACCATGGCCATCATCCTTGGGCTGAAACGGGTGCGGCCCGGCTGGCCCGGCATGCTGATCGCCATCGCGGCCGCGGCGGTCGCGGCTTGGGCCTTCGGGCTGCCGGTGGAAACCATCCAGTCGAAATTCGGCGCCTTGCCCCGCGTGCCCCCGGCGCCGGGGCTGCCTGCGATGAACGCGGGCCTGCTGATGCAGGCCCTGCCTTGGGCGGTCAGCTTTGCGCTGCTGGGGGCCATCGAATCGCTGTTGTCCGCGGTGGTGGCCGACGGCATGAGCGGTCGGCGCCACCGCAGCAACGCCGAACTGGTGGGGCAGGGGGTGGCCAACATCGGGTCGGCGCTGTTTGGCGGGTTCTGCGTCACCGGCACCATTGCACGCACGGCGACGAACGTGCGCGCGGGGTCGCGCGGGCCGGTGTCGGGCATGCTGCACGCGGTGTTCCTGTTGGTGGTGATGCTGGTCGCCGCCCCGCTGGCCGGATACATCCCGCTGGCGGCGCTGGCCGGTGTGCTGGTGCTGGTGGCATGGAACATGGCCGAAAAGGAAGAACTGTGGTCGCTGGTCCGCAACAGCCGGGCCGATGCTGCCATCGTGCTGGTGACGCTGGGGCTCGTCGTGTTTCGCGACCTGACCGAAGGCATCATCGCCGGCGCGGCCATCGGGGGGGCGGTGTTCATCCGCCGCATGTCGGACGCAGCGCAGGTGGTTCCGGTGGCAGAGGACCGGCCGGTGACCGAACAATCCGGCGATGTCGTGGTCTATCGGTTGCGGGGGGCCTATTTCTTTGGCGCGGCGGCCACGCTGGGGTCGGTGCTGGACCGCATCGCCGAAAAGCCGCGCGCCTTTGTGGTCGACTTCAGCGATGTGCCATTTGTCGACAGTTCGGGCGCGCGGTCGTTCGAGATGCTGGCGGGCAAGATGGCGCGCAAGGGCGGGATTCTGGTGCTGACCGGGGCCGGGCCCGAGGTGCGGCGCGCGTTGCTGACCCAAGGCCTGCGCGAACCGCATGTCGCATGGCGCAGCACTGTGGCGGATGCGCTCGAGGAATTCGCCGGCGCGCGCTCCTGAGGGGGCCCTTGCTGATTCGATCACAGCGAATCAGATGGGCGCAAGATTCTTGCGCCCGACGCATATGCGCCCGGTGCGGCAGCCGGCCGCACATGCCTGTATCGCCCGCGCGGCGGGCTGCGCGAACCGTGCCTTTTGCACACCAACGCGCCAATCGGTTGAAAACGCGCCCAAGTTTCAACAAGTTTACCGAAATTTACAAAGTCCACGCTGATTTCGAAAACAAATTTACAGAAAAACTGTTATCGCAAAAAGGGTTACGCGATCTTTCACAATTGGTTTACAGTGCGCCCAAGGGATGGAGCGGCCCGGGGTGTGACCCGGGTCTGGCGCGGTGCAAGCCGCCGCGCGCAAGTGGAGGAAGAGCCTATGTCCGAACAGCCCGCTGCTGCGGTCTATCCGCCGTCTGCCGATTTTGTTGCGAACGCGCATGTCGACGCGGCCCGGTATCAGGAAATGTATGCGGCATCCGTGGCCGACCCCGAAGCGTTCTGGGCCGAGCATGGCCAGCGGATCGACTGGATCCGCGACTACACCAAGGTCAAGGACACCTGCTTTGATCTGGGCAAGGTTTCGATCAAGTGGTTCGAGGACGGCACGCTGAACGTCAGCGCCAACTGCATCGACCGCCACATGGGCAGCCGCGCCAACCAGACCGCGATCATCTTTGAACCCGACGATCCCAAGACCCCGGCGCAGCACATCACCTATGCGCAGCTGCTGGAAAACACCTCGCGCATGGCGAACGTGCTGAAGAAATACGGCGTGACCAAGGGTGACCGGGTTGTGCTGTATCTGCCGATGATCCCCGAAGCGGCCTATGCGATGCTCGCTTGTGCCCGTCTGGGTGCCATTCATTCGGTGGTGTTCGCGGGCTTCTCGCCCGATGCGCTGGCCAACCGCATCAACGATTGCGACGCGAAGGTTGTCATCACCGCCGACCACGCCCCGCGCGGCGGCAAGAAGACGGCGCTGAAGGCGAACACCGACAAGGCGCTGTTCGACTGTTCCGACAAGATCAAGTGTCTGGTGGTCAAGCACACCGGCGACCAGACCAGCTGGGTCGATGGCCGCGATGTGGACCTGAAGGCCGAAATGGCCGCCGCCAAGCCCTATTGCCCCTATGTCGAAGTGAACGCCGAAGACCCGCTGTTCATCCTTTACACCTCGGGGTCCACCGGGCGGCCCAAGGGGGTTGTCCACACCTCGGGCGGCTATCTGGTCTATGCGTCTATGACGCACCAGATGACCTTTGATTACCATGACGGCGATGTGTTCTGGTGCACGGCGGATGTGGGCTGGGTCACCGGGCACAGCTACATCATCTATGGGCCGCTGGCCAACGGCGCCACCACCATCATGTTCGAAGGCGTGCCGACCTATCCCGACGCGGGCCGGTTCTGGGAAGTGTGCGCCAAGCACAAGGTCAACCAGTTCTACACCGCCCCCACCGCGATCCGGTCGCTGATGGGTCTGGGCGCGCAGTGGGTGGAAAAGCACGATCTGTCCAGCCTGAAGCTGCTGGGGTCGGTGGGCGAACCGATCAACCCCGAGGCATGGAACTGGTACAACACCCATGTCGGCAAAGGGAAATGCCCGATCGTCGATACCTTCTGGCAGACCGAAACCGGCGGCCACATGCTGACGCCACTGCCGGGCGCGACCGCCGCCAAGCCGGGGTCGGCCACCAAGCCGTTCTTCGGTGTCAAGCCGGTGGTGCTTGACCCGGCAACCGCCGCTGTGCAGGAGGCCACCGAAACCGACGGGGTGCTGTGCATCACCGACAGCTGGCCGGG
>JAUXPG010000118.1 GCA_030683915.1 Gemmobacter sp. | reverse complement strand
TGCCTAGCGGGTGCTTCGGATGTGCGCTGTTCATTTCGTGGACCCTTCCAGCACGTCCCCTGCAACCAGACCGGACAGGATTTCCACCATCGCGACCCCGTCAACCTCGTGCCGCTGGCCGGGCACCACGGTGCGCAGGCCGGCGGTTGTGGCCACGAAATCAAGGCCCTGACGCGTCACAATCGCCGTCTGCGGCACAAGCAAAACCTCGCGCGTGCCGACCGGCAGGCGCACAAGCACACGCGCATCGACAAAGCGGTCCGACAAGCCCGCGACCTCGACATCAGCGACGACGCGACCATTTTCGATCAGGGGGTAGATGCGCGCCAGTTTTCCGGTCGCCTGCCCTTCCGGGCCTTCGATGCCGATGGCATCACCTTCGGTCAGCGCGATGGCATGGCGTTCGGGCACGGCCAGCCGCAGGAAGGTGCCGCCCCCGCCCACCAGCGCCACAGGTTCGCCCGGCATAACCACTGCCCCCACCGCCACCGGAACCTGCAACACACGGCCTGCCACCGGGGCCAGCACCGCGCCTTCGGCGGCCTGCTGTTCCACCACGAGCTGCTGCGCTTGCACCGCCGCGATCTGGCCTTGCAACACATCAACCTGCGTGCGCAGCGCATCCAGCCGCTGCACCGTGGTGACACCGCGCGCCAGCAGGTCTTCGCCACGCTGAAGTTCGGCCCTGGCATTGGTCAGTTGCGCCTGAAGCGCGTCGGCGTTGGCCTGCACGGCCTTCAGTTGCAAGGCCAGCTTTTCATCGACGATGCGGCCCAGTTCCTGCCCCGCCGTGACGGTATCGCCCTCGGCCACCGACAGCTCCACCAGCGTGCCGCCAAGCCGCGCCCGCGCCGGAATCCGGTCGCGCGCCTCGATCCGGCCATAGACGGATTTCCACTCGGTCACGACCATGGGCGCAAGTCCTTGGGCGGCGGCAACGCCTGGCGCCAAGAGGGCCAGGATGGACAGAAGACGGATCATCATGAGGGGGCCTTTCGCGACTCAGGGTGCGGTTGCACACCTTATATTCACATTAGTGAATATTACGCCAGCCCTGTATTTTCAAGGGCGCGGGCCGTCTGGTCGGGTCAGGATGAAGGCCGCGACAATGCTCAGCACCACCGCCTGAACCGCCAGAACTTCCCAGCGCAACCCGATGGCAAGGCTGATGCCGAAGGTTGCCGCGATTGCCCCCACTGCAAGCCATTTTGCACGGCGCGCGATGGCCCCGTGGTAACGCCAGTCGCGGATGGGTGGTCCAAGCCGGGGGTGGAACACCAGCCAGTCGTGCAGGCGGGGCGACGAGCGGGCAAAGCAAAAGGCGGACAGGAGCAGAAACGGCGTGGTCGGCAGCAGCGGCAGCACCACTCCGGCCAACCCCATCGCCATCGCCAAACTGCCAAACCCTGCCCAAAGCATCCGCATCGCCGTCTCCTGCCTGCGTGGGGTACAGATGGGCCGCCAGCCACCCGTTGCAAGCCCGCATCGGTAGGGAACAGGCGCCGACTGCGGCCGTCAGCGGGCCGCCAGATCAGGCGGCATCCGGAGCGCGCGCCAGTGTGACCAGCGTATCGCCATAGTTCCGCTGGTCGAGCAGCGTCAGCCCTGCTGGCACCACGGGGGGCGTGCTTTCTTCCCACACGATCATTGCACCGGGCGCGACCCATCCGCCCGACAGCGCCGAGTCCATCGCAGCCTCGCCCAGACCTTTGCCATAGGGCGGATCAAGGAACACCAGATCATGCGGCGCCCCCCGGTTCGGGCCAAGCCGCGTGGCGTCGCGACGCCAGACGTCGGTCACGCCCATCGCCCGCATCTTTTCGATGTTGCGGCGCAGCAGCGCGCGGGCCACCGCGCCATCATCGACAAACACCACCCGCGCCGCCCCCCGGCTCAGGGCTTCAAGCCCCAGCGCGCCGGTGCCTGCGAACAGGTCCAGCACCCGAGCCCCGGCCAGCGGGGCACCGTGGCCCCCGTTGACCAGCAGATTGAAGATCGCCTCGCGCACGCGGTCCGAGGTCGGGCGCAGATGCGCTGCCGGGTCCCCCGCCCCGACATCGGCCAGCGTCAGACCACGAAACTGCCCCCCGATGATACGCACGCCGCCCCCTTTTGCCTGCCCGCCAAGCCGCGCGCAGCATAGAACCACGGCCCCGCCGGGAAAAGCCCCGGCAGAATTGGTTTGCTTGACCGTCGGCGGCGCAATATATGGAAAAGGACCCGAGATGTTGCTTGTGTTCGACCGTTGTGTGCCATGGGGGGCCTTGGATGCGCCAGCTTGCCACTCTTGCCGTTGTGTTGCTTGCCGCTCCTGCCGCGCACGCCGATCCGGTCGGGTTGACCGCAACCACCTTTCGCAAGGAAATCACCATCGGCTCGCGGGTGATCGTCATTGAACGCAACCAGTCGCCGGTTGCCACCATCGCCCCGGAATTCGCCCGCACCTCGCGCCCATGCCCGCCGTTTTGCATCACGCCCGTGTTGGCGGCACCGGGTGTCGCCACGCTGGGCGAATTGGAGGTGGTGGCGTTTCTGGAACAGAAGGTCGCCAATGGTCAGGGCGTGCTGGTAGATGCCCGTTTGCCCGATTTCTTTCGCAAGGGCACCCTGCCCGGCGCCGTGAACGTGCCGTTTGCCGCGCTGGACCCGGCCAACCCCTACCGCGACGCCATTCTGGAAGCGCTGGGTGCCATCCGCGGCGCGGCGGGCTGGGACTTTGGCGCGGTGCGCGAACTTGTGGTGCTATCGAACGGGGCATGGTGCGAACAGGCCCCGCGCGCCATCGGGCATTTGCTTGGGGCGGGGTATCCGGCGCACAAGCTGTCCTATTATCGTGGCGGCATGCAGGATTGGCTGATGCTGGGGCTGGGCACCGTGCTGCCGCCCGTGACCAACTGACGGTTGCAGATGGCACGGATCATCGGTGCTGCATTGGCGTTGCTGGGCTTGGTCGCGGCGGTGATGGCGGGTTCGGGCCTGCCGTGGGTGGCGCCGGCAGCCCGCGACGCCCCGGTGCCGACCGAGGCGGCGGCGCCAACGGACTCGGCGCGCGCGCTGACCGATCCAGTGGTGAACATGTCGCGCACACCGCCGCCGCCGTCCGACGCGGCCTCGCTGGATATGGCGGCGCTGACGCGGTCGGTGGTTCTGGCGCTGCGCGACCCGCTGTCATCCAACGCGCTGGAACAGGCGGTTCGCCAAGCGGTGACCGCCATGCCGGACGATGCCTTCGCTGCCGCCATGCGGGCCGAGGCACGGGCCCTGCCTGCCCAAACCGCTGCAACCTTGCGCGCGCTGTCCGCCGACCCGCTGTCACGTCCGGCGCCAAGGCCGTAGCACAGCCTTAGGCCAGCAGCCCCTTGAGATCGGTCGCAGGGTTGGCGACCAGCGCCGGGTCGGCGGTGCGGCCCGCATCGATCAGGCGGCGCGCGATCATGAAGGCGCGTGGATCGTTCATCGCGTCCACCGCCAGCAGCCGCTCACCGGCGTAATACCAATGCGACCGCGCAGCACCGCCGTCGCGGATCACCACCGAGGTATAGCCGGTGTTCAGACCTGCGATCTGCAGCTTGACGTCATACTGATCCGACCAGAACCACGGCTTGGCGACATAGGTCCGGCCCGCGCCAAGGATGTTTTCCGCCACACACTCCGCCATGTCGATGGCACCGGGCACAGATTCCAGCCGCAGCCGGATGTCGCCGTGCGGGAAACTGGCGCAGTCGCCTGCGGCCCAGACCCCCGGCGCGGACGTGCGGCCCTGCGCATCGGTGGCGATGCCGTTGTCAATGGCAAGGCCCGCAGCTTCGGCCAGCGCGGTTTCGGGCAGGATGCCGACCCCTATGATGGCAAAGTCGCAAGGGATGTGCCGCCCGTCAGCCAGATCGGCGCCATCGACACAAAGCCCGCCGGTCAACCGCGCAAGGCCGGTGCCTTCCAGAAGGGTGACACCGTGCCGACTGTGCAAGGCGCGGAACCAATCAGAGGTTTGTGGCGCGGCCACCCGTTGCAGGATGCGCGGCGCGGCCTCGACCAGCGTCACCGTCAGACCCTTTTTCGCCGCAACTGCCGCCGCCTCCAGACCGATGTAACCGCCCCCCACGATCAGGACACGCCGCCCCGGCAAGAACTCGGGCGCCATGCCGTCAACATCCGACAGCGTGCGGACATAATGCACGCCCGGCAAATCGCCCCCCATCGCGGCGGGCAGGCGGCGCACGCGCGACCCGGTGGTGAAGGCCAGATGATCCCACATCAGGGTTTCCCCACCCGCGGTCAGGGTGCGCGCGCCGGTATCCACCACCGTCACCGGCAGTCCGGTCAGCAACCGGATGCCCTGCGCCGCCCAGAAATCGGGCGCGCGCAGCAGCAGGCGGTCCAGTGGCAAATCGCCCAGAAGATATGCCTTCGACAAAGGCGGACGCTGGTAGGGGGCCACAGGTTCGTCGCCGATCAGTGTGACGGGGCCGGTGTGCCCAAGGGCGCGCAACCGCGCAGCAAGTGCCGCCCCCGCCTGCCCGGCCCCGATGATGGCGACGTGCATGAAACATTCCCCCTCTGGTCGACTGTCGGGGCGCAGCCTATATCCGGCGCCGAGGCAAACACAACGCGCGAGGAAGACTCCATGACGATTTCACAAGGCGACACGCTGCCCGAGGCCACGCTGATCCGCAACGGCGCGAACGGCCCCGAGGAGGTGACGCTGTCGGCGCTGACCAAAGGCCGCAAAGTCGTGATCTTTGCCGTGCCGGGCGCGTTTACCCCGACGTGCCATTCGGCGCATGTGCCCAGCTTCATCCGCACCAAGGCGCAGTTCGATGCCAAGGGCGTGGACGAGATCCTTTGCATCTCGGTCAACGACCCCTTCGTGATGAAGGCTTGGGGCGAAGTGACCGGCGCCAATGCTGCCGGCATCACCCTGCTCGCCGACCCGGGCGATTACACCAAATCGCTGGGCGTGGATTTCAGCGCCCCGGCGCGCGGCCTGATCGGGCGGTCCAAGCGGTATGCCATGTATGTGGTCGATGGCGTGGTGCAGGTGATCCATATGGAAGAAGCCCCCGGCACCTGTGAAATCTCGGGCGGCGAGGCGATGTTGGCCGCGATCTGACCCAAGGCGGGACGAACCGACAGGCGCGGTTCCGGCACCGGGGCCGCGCCTTTGACGTTGCGTGACAAGCGGCGGATTGGTAAGCAAAGCAGACCAATCATCGGAGGCTGCAGCCCATGCCCGTCATCACCTGCATCGAGGACCTCAAGCGCCTGCACAAGGCGCGCACGCCCAAGATGTTCTATGATTACGCGGAATCCGGCAGCTGGACCGAACAGACCTTTCGCGACAACACCACCGACTTCGCGGAAATCCGGTTGCGCCAGAAGGTTGCGGTGGACATGACCAACCGCAACACCCGGTCCACGATGATCGGGCAGGACGTGGCCATGCCGGTTGCCTTGGCGCCGGTGGGGCTGACCGGGATGCAGCATGCCGACGGCGAAATTCTGGCGGCAAGGGCGGCGGAGCGGTTCGGCGTGCCGTTCACCCTGTCCACGATGTCGATCTGCTCGATCGAGGATGTGGCGGCGCGGACGACCAAGCCATTCTGGTTCCAGCTTTATGTGATGAAGGACGAAGATTTCATCCGCCGTCTGATCGAACGGGCGAAGGCCGCGAACTGTTCGGCGCTGGTGCTGACGCTGGATCTTCAGATTTTGGGGCAGCGGCACAAGGACCTGAAAAACGGGCTGTCGGCCCCCCCCAAGTTGACACCAGCGACGATTGCCGACCTTGCCACGCGCTGGCGCTGGGGGCTGGGCATGCTGGGGACGCCCCGCCGGTTCTTTGGCAACATCGTCGGGCATGCCAAGGGGGTGGGCGACACCTCGTCGCTGTCGTCGTGGACGGCCGAACAGTTCGACCCGCAACTGGACTGGGGCAAGATCGCCAAGATCAAGGAGATGTGGGGTGGCAAGCTGATCCTGAAAGGGATCCTTGATGCTGATGATGCCCGGATGGCGGCCGACATGGGGGCAGATGCCATCGTGGTGTCGAACCATGGCGGGCGGCAACTGGACGGGGCGCTTTCCTCGATCCGGGTCCTGCCGTCGATCGTGGAGGCGGTGGGCGACCGGATCGAGGTGCATATGGACAGCGGCATCCGGTCGGGGCAGGACGTGCTGAAGGCCCTCGCTCTGGGCGCGCGCGGCACCTACATCGGGCGGGCCTTCGTGCATGGGCTGGGCGCGATGGGCCAGGCCGGGGTGACACGCGCGCTTGAGGTGATTCATCGGGAACTCGACATCACCATGGCGCTGTGCGGCGAACGGGATGTGCACAACCTGGGTCGGCACAACCTGCTGGTGCCGGACGGGTTTTTCACGAAGTACACCTGAACGGTCGGCGCCAGCGCCCCCATCGAGGGGGCTTTGGCGCCGCAGGGCCGGCCCCTCGCGCCGCCGGAGGGGTTTTCCACCCCTCCGGACCACCCCGAGGATATTTCGGTCGAAGCGAAGGGATGCGAATCGCGTCGGCGCGGCTTATATCGGGGGCATGAGCTTGCCCCCCGGATTTCTGGATGAACTGAGGAACCGTCTTTCGCTGGCCCAGGTGGTCGGGCGCAAGGTCGTCTGGGACATGCGCAAGTCCAATCAGGGAAAGGGCGATATGTGGGCGCCCTGCCCGTTTCATCAGGAACGCAGCGCATCGTTTCATGTCGATGACCGCAAGGGGTACTATTACTGCTTTGGCTGCCACGCGAAGGGTGACGCGATTTCCTTTGTGAAGGAGACCGAGAACGTCGGTTTCATGGAGGCGGTGGAGATCCTGGCGCGCGAGGCCGCGATGCCGATGCCGGCCCGCGACCCGGTAGCGGCCCAAGTGGCGGACCGGCGCGTGAAGCTGGCCGAGATGGTGGAAGCGGCGGTGCAGCATTACCGGCTTATGCTGCGCGGGTCGGGTGGTGCGGTGGCGCGTGATTATCTGGCCCGGCGGCGGCTGGCAGAGTCGGCGCAGGACCGATGGCATCTGGGCTGGGCCCCTGACGCGCGCACCGGGCTGGTGCAGGCGCTGGGCGCCAAGGGCATGTCGGTCGATCTGTTGGCGGAGGCCGGGCTGGTCATCAAGCCTGACGATGGCGGCGCGCCCTATGACCGTTTTCGGGGCCGGGTTATTTTTCCCATCCGGGATGCGCGGGGGCGGGCAATTTCGCTGGGCGGGCGGTCGCTGGACCCGCAGGCGCGGGCCAAATACCTCAACGGTCCGGAAACCGCGCTGTTTGACAAGGGCCGCAGCCTGTTCAA
>JAUXPG010000108.1 GCA_030683915.1 Gemmobacter sp. | reverse complement strand
CGTTCGTCGCAATCGACCCGTTCACCGCCAGCGAAACACCCGCCCCAAGTGCCGAACCCCCGGAACTCTGCGCAAAACTGTCCAGCTCCGCAGAAATCAACGCGTCCGATACCGCCTGAACCGTCAACGTCGCAGACGTGATCTCAGTCTGGGTGAGGATCGCCGCAGCGCCGCCCGCCACCCGGTTGAAGACAACGGCCCCCCCGACGGCGATGGCGTCGCTGCCGGTCAGGTTTCCGGGCGAGAGAACGGCAAGGTCGTCGGCCTTCCAGCGGTCGAGATCGGAAAAGTCCGTAAGTCTCAGATCGACCGACGCAGCGTCCTGACCCAGATAGCGGTACAACCCGCCAACCGTGCCACCCGCCGTATGGCCGGAGGTCACAAAGACAAGATCCCCGAACCGGAGCATTTCAGCAGTTTCGGTGCTGGTGTGGTCTGCGCGCAGTCGGCGCTGCACTTCGTTGAAGAGGCCGGCGCCGCCGTCGTTCGACGTGGTGGAGGACGACACCAGCTTGACGTTGCTGTAGATGGCCTGACTGTCGGTCGCCTCGATGCGGATATCGCCGGCACTGGGCAAGGTCCCGGTCAGGCCCTGCAGGCGGTTCCGGTCGCTTGCCGCCCGGGCGGCGGCCTGAACGGCGTTGCTGGCGATCACCGCGCCTGCGCTCATCCCGACCGCACCGAACAGCGCCGAGGCCTCGGTGACGGCCGCGTTGGTCAGGGTGGCGTTGAGCAGACCGTTCTGGCGGGCAATCACCGAAACGGCGCCATCGGTGGCGATGGCGGAGTTCATCAAAACCGCCTCGGCCCCGAAGCCAAGGCCGGGCGACGCGGCGGGATCCAGAAGCAGGAAATCGCCGACTGCAGGGCGGTACATCCGCGCCCAGCGGGTCGTATCGGTATAGGTTTCGGTCGTCAGATCGACGTTGGTTTCCCCGGAGGCGCCGACAAAGCGATAGAGCGCGCTGCCAACCTTTACCACATCGCCAACCGCAAGGGTGGCGGCGGTTGCGGTGCTGGTGTGCGCAGCCGGCGCCAAGTCGGTCGGCGCGGTCGCATAGCCCAGCACGTTCAGCGCGACGACGGCGGCGGCCGTCGCGCCCGAACCGCCGACAGCACGGCTGCCGGCTTCGACGCGGGCATTCACGCGGATGTCGTTCACGGCCTGCACGGTCACCGCGACCTGCGCCGGGCTGCCCGCCGCCTGAACCGACACGCCATCAACCCGGGCGGTGACGCCCCCGACGATGTGGTTGATCGCAAAACTGCCCCCGAGCGAGAACTTGGGAACACGCAGCACCCCGAAGCTATTGGTCACGGCATGGGCCGAAACGGTGGCCTCGACCACCTGCGCCGCAGTGGCCGTCACCGACACCGCCGCCTGCAGCACGCCGCCCCGGATCTGGGCCGCCACGCGCCGGTCGATGGTGTTGATCGCCCCGACGGCCTCGATGTCGATCAGATCGACCGTGCCGGTCAGGTCGTTAAGGTCCAGCCCCAGCGACCGGCTGCGGAACGCCGCAGCGTCCGAGGCGCTGATCCCGACCCGCGGCGTTGCACCAGCGGTAAGGCCCTTGGCCCAGAGCGCGCCGAAGTCAGCCGCCGTCACGCCCTTTGCATCCGTCTGCGCGAACTGCGCGATCACCAGATGCGAGTTGTCCGACACCGCGGATGCCGCAAGGCGGCCCACTTCGAACGCCGTGTTCCGGCCCAAAATGCGCACGCTGTCATCGACAGAAAGCGTGCCCAGACCGAACAGGTTCGACTCCACCTCGACCCGGACGCCGGCACCGGGCGTGCCGCCTTGCCGGTCCGACACGGTAGATGACAGGGTGACATCGCCCGGCGTCCGGATCAGCGCCGGCTGCGCGCCGCCCAGAAAGACATAGGTCTGCCCCGCGACCCCGCCCGCGCCATGGCCCGCATCCACCCGCACCACATCGCCGACCTGCAGGTCCGTGACACCGTCCGCAGACCCATGGGTGAACGACGGAAGCGCGACGGCGGCCCAGAGCGACGTGTCGGAATAGTCTTCGCCCGCAAGGTTCCGCGACACGACCGCCGGGGTTTCGCCAAGGTTGACCTCGGCCAAGCGCGTGATCTCGACATTTGCGCGGAAGGCATCAAGGCCAAGCACGCCCGAGACGGACAGCGCAGGCGGATCGATCCGGGCATCCACGCCGGTGGTCACCGCCGATGACATCGTGACGTCATCCTCGGCCGTCACCACGGCGCCCGCCTTGACGCGCACCAAGGCATCAAGGTCAAGGTGGATGTCGAGCACCCCGGTCAGCCCGACAGGCGCGACCCGCGCCGAAAGCGAGATGTCCGCCGTTGCCGCAAGCGTCACCGCAGCGCCGCTGACACGGGCCCGTGACGTGAGATCAATCTCCGCCGACTGCGCGCCCGAGACCACAATGTCATCCGGGGATACGGTGGCGACCTCGGCCTGCGACCGGGCGGTGATCAGCACGTCGCGCCGGTCGTCCAAGACACCGGCGGCAATCTCCGCGTCCACGGTCACCTTGGCGGAATGCACGAACGCCGCAGGCGCCGCCCCCCCCGACCCCAGCGCCGACGCCTCGATCTCGATCGTGCCCAGCCGGGTCTTCAGCGCGCCCTTGATGTCGACGTGGGCCGACAGCGCCGTTGCGGTGCTTCCCTCGGCGCGGGCTTCGAGCCGGATGCTGTCGATGGCCTCGACCTGCGCGCCGTCATCCACCAGAATGCTTTCGGCCCGCACGGTCAGGGCGTTCAGCGCCCATGTGACACCGGACGGAGCCCCCAGAAGCGTGACCGCATCGGTCCCGCCCAGCCCGTCCACCGTCAGATTGAAGTCGGCGCGGGTGGCGCCCTCAACACCGTCCAGCCACGCGATGGTCACGATGTCATTGGAGTCCGACCCCTGCAAAAGCAGGTCGACCCCCGTGCGCTCAAAGCTCGTCCCGTTGACCGTGATCAGGGTCGTCGACGTGCTGAGGTGCTGCACGGTAACGGCGCTGACACCCGACGCCAGCAGCACCGGATCAGCGCTGAGCAGGATGCGCGGCTCCAGCGCCTCGATCCGATACCCCTGGCTGCGCTTGGCCATCAGACGTTGGCGCCGTGACGCCGCACGACGGGACGCCCGGTTTCCCAGGATGCGCGATACCATGTCCCGGAAGGAGCCGTCGAATGGGAACGACATAATAGTCTGGCCCTCCAGATTGATACCACCCTTCGCAGTAGCAAGGGGCGTTGCAATATGTCCATTCCATCTACCCATTTGATACCGCAGGGCTCCGAAACGAATTTTTGCGGCGCGCGATAGACTGCGGCCAAAGCCCATAGTCCGTTTGAGCAGCGGGGCGCGGCATGATTAATCCTGACATCAGGACGGTTCAGGCGCCGTCTTGCGCGGGCCAAGCATCAGGGGTCTTTTCGTCATGGAGCATCCAGCCCGATTGGACGGCGCCCATCACCCACGCCAAGACCATCTGCTGCCCCTATGCCGGCGGGGTCCTCACGCTGCGGGGCACCAAGCACAATCACGCGCGCCGAAGGCATACAGCGCGCAAGACCGTGGCGCCTGCAAACCGCTGTCCTTCTCTCACCCTCACGCGACTGGAGCCTTGTAGATGCCGACCAACCCGTTCTTCCGCCTGCCCCACACATCGTCGGCAGAGCGTTTGCCCGAGTTGGCGCAGTTCGCCTTCGATCATGCGGGGGAACTTTGCGACCCGGCCCACGGCTGCTGTTCCTATCACAGGGGCTGGAGCATGGTGCGGTTGCTGCTCAAGGGCGGAGCGCTGCCTGCCGGGGGGGCCTTCATTGGCGCGGGGCTGGCCGGGGCGGCGCGCGACGGAAGATGCCGTGTGCTCCTTTCGGGCTCTGCGGATACCGGGTTGCCGGCGCTGATCCTAGAAGTGCTGGCCGCAGCCGGACTGGATGCAGATCTGGTGATCGCCGACCGTTGTGCCACCCCGATCGAACAGAACCGCCGCTTCGCCCGGCACCTAGGTCGGAATTTCGAGCTCCACAGGGCCGAGGTTCAGACGCTCCACATCGAACCGGTGGACGCGATCCTCAGCCACAGCCTGCTGAACTTCGTGCCGGCGGCCGTCCGCCCCGCGCTGGTTACCACATGGGCCCGGCTGCTGCGGCCCGGGGGGATTGTGCTGATCCACCAGAAGCTCGTCGATACCCCCTTCGTGCAGGACCGAAGCGGGGGGCTTCCGGCCTTCTGCGCCCGGCTGGAGACAGCGGCGCGCGAATTTGGCCATGACGTCGACGCAGTCGCCCGGATCGTCCAGGCAGGATCGGATTTCTGGGTGTCTCATGCGCCGGAATCGCGCCTGTCCGAAGCCGACCTGCGTGTGCTTCTGGAAGGGGCCGGGCTCGGGATCGTGATGATCGAGCGGATGCCCCAGCGGGCGGGCCTGTCGCCCAAGGACGAGGCAGGGATGTCGCCTGACACGCCGCAATCGCTGGTCATTGCGCGGCGCCCGCTTGCAGCCTAGCTAGCGCGCCCAAAGGGGAACGGGTAGGCGCGGTGCCGGGAGATCGAGCACGGCCACCCGGTCCAGATAAAGCAGCGTCAGCCCGCAGACCGCCCCCCCCAACACCACCGCCCGCACGCCGCGCATCCATCGCGGCGGACCACCAGACGCCATCCACAGAGCGACCATCAACCCGGTGGAAAGCGGCAGGCCGACAAGCCAGACACCAAAGGGAAAGGCAGCCATCAGGGCCAGAGGCACGCGATGGGCGCGCGGCACCACAGGGCCGCCCTCCGCCCCATCGCGGGCTAGGCGGCGGCCGGCCACGCCCTGAAGCGCGATGGCACAACAAAGCCCCAGAGTGCCCAGACACAGGGCCAGTGCGTAAGGCGAGTAGGCCGCCTGCGGACCCGCCATCGCCACCACCGCCAGCACGCCCACCGCACCGGCAAGCCCCAAGGCCAGCAGGGGGTCCGATCGCCGCAGCGGCTCTGGCTCGGGGCCGGCGCGGACGACACGGCTCATCATCCATGCAACCGAGAAAAGGATCATGATCGCGATCACCCAGGCCGCCGGGCGACCGGCGAGGTCCAGCCGCCCCGCATCAAACAGCTGCAGCGACAAGGACAGGTTTGCCTCGATCGAGGCCCCCAGCACAAAGGCGATCACGAACGGAACCCTCGGCCAGCCGTGACGCCGGAACAGGTAACCCAGCAAGGCAAAGCCGACCGCCGCATGCAAATCGACCAGAACGCCGTTCAGGTGTATGACCGTGACTAGCCCGACCACCAGTACCGGCAGCGCGATGCGGTCGAGCGGCAATCGCGTCAACCGCGCGAGCGCCGGCGCCAGCGCCAGCCCCAGGACGGACGTGAGCAGGTTGGACAACAGCAGCGCCATAATTAGCGTGAAGGTCATTGCCAACCCCGGACCCAGCATCTCGGGCCCCGGCGTCAGCCCATGGATCGCCAGCACCGTCAGCAGGAACACCCCCCCTTCACTGCCCGGCAGGCCGAAGGCCACCACCGGCAAAAGCGACCCCCCATCCTTGGCGTCCACCGCGGCCTCGGGGCTGATCACACCGCGGATGTCCCCCTTGCCAAAGCGGCTCCGGTCGCCGCGCGCGGTCTGGACCGCCTGCCCGTAGGCGACGAAGCCGGCCACTGTACCCCCGACACCCGGGACAACCCCCACAAGGGTGCCAATGGCCGAGGCTCGCAGGACAAGGCCAGGATGGCGCAGAACCGCCAGAACCCCCGCCAGAACGGAATCTCCCTGTGTGGCCCGATTCGTGGCCAGATGCAGGTCGGTGCCCCGCCGCCATGCCAGAAGCTCGGACAGGGTGAAGAACCCCAGAAGCATCGCCTCGGTCGCCAGTCCCTCGGTCAGCGCGAAATTTCCGAAGGTCCAGCGTGGCTGGCTGCTCTGTGGGTCGCTGCCGACCATTGCCAGCAGCAGACCCAGCCCCGACACCGTCATGGCGCGCAAGGGCGAGCCGTTGAGGATCGCGATGATGGTGGATAACCCCCAGACCGCAAGCAGCAGCCGTTCAAGAGGACCAAACTCCAAAAGCACCGGGCGCATCACCGGCAAAAGCGCCATCAGCAACACCACCCCGAACACCGATCCCAATGCCGAGGCCGTGGCGGCCGCAGCCAGCGCGGTGCGCGGCAACCCCGCCCGCGCCATCGGGTGCCCGTCGATCAGCGTGACCGCGCTGGCCGAATTGCCGGGTATGTTGAACAGGATGGCGGTGACCGACCCCATGAAGGTCGCGCCCCCGGTCAGCGCGCCGAACAGCAGCAGAACCGACACCGGGTCCCACTGCAGGGTGATCACGACCATGATCGCGGCAAGACTGGCGCCGCCGATTCCGGGCAGGAAGGACACAACCATTGCCAAGGCCGTCCCCATGACAGGGATCAGGATGTTGGGAAAGGACAAGACATTGCCCAAACCCTCGGCGAACGCGGCCCAATACGGGATCATGTGCGCGGATCAACTGCCATGTCAGGGCTGCACCGCGGCCCGCGCCTGCTTGAGCAGGGGGGCGGCCTGCGCGAAGGCCGCAATCTTGCGAGCCATCACCTCGGTCGCCTCGGCTGCGGTTCCCGGCGCAACTGGGCGCCCCTGCGCCTCTGCGGCGTCCCGGAAGGCGGGATCGAACAGGGCGATCTCAACCGCTTCAGTCAGGCAGGCCCGCGTCTCGGATGACAGTTGTGGCGGCGCGAACAGGATGCGGGACTCGGTGGTGAGTTCCACGACGGTATCCGCGATCCGCAACCGTTCGGCACGATCCGCCGCAGGCAAGGCCGCCGCGCGCTGCGCTGCCAGCCCGTCCGGGCCGGCAAGCCAGGGCACGCCGGGCAGCGCAGGATCCGCCGCGCGCGACAGGACCAACAAGGCCTCGGCAGCGCCAGACAACTGCGTCTTCAAGACGCTGGGCACCGATCTGCCGCTCAAATCGACCTCGCCTCGGGCGATCGCTGCGGTAATCTCGCCACTGCCCGCATAGCCGGTGATGAGGCGGACGGAATGGCCCAAGGCCATGCTCGCCATCCCCACGTCGATCACGTTCGCTTCGAGCGACGACCCGCCTGCGACCAAGGACGCAGCATGATCAGCGGCAAGGTCAAGGCCGGGGCGACCCACCCAGCCTTGGGCCTCGGTCACGATGATCCCGAGCGCGGGCAGAGAATCCGGAGCATGGCCCAGCCCGGTTCTGAAGATCAGTTCGCTCGCATTTTCGATCAATATCGCCAGATCATCGGCGGGGGCATCGGCAACCCGCAACAGCGCCGCCCTGCCTCCGCCGCCGGTGATATTCGACACCCGGGCCGAAACCCCGGCGCTGTGTTCCAGCACCGGCGCGAAGCTCCGCATGTAGATGTCATAGCCCCCCCCCGGCGCGCTCGGGACCACAAGGGTCACACGCCGACCCTTCAGGCTTGCGGCGCAGGATGGCGAAAGGTCGCTGGCAGAATGGGCCGTATCAGGCACGACAACGAGGGCTGCCGCAGCAATGGCTGCCAACCATGACGTCCGCATAAGATGCACTGAAGAACTCCACGAATGTCGACCGACTGGTGCCCGTGCCCCCGGGCTTCCGGGCAGCGGTTTGACTTGTTACCCGCCACCGGCGGACAAGTGTTCCCGATAAAGGTCTAACTGGTATATCTTTGGTATAATTCGCTTTTCGAAGCTTGAGTCCCGTGTCGCCGCCGCTCTACCGTTACAGGCGGCAAGCGGAACAGGCCTCACAGGCCTGACGATGGTGATTGCAGGTCGTGGCTGAAGACTTCAGTCCACGACGTTGTGGCAGTTCTGGCTGAGCCGACAAGCTATCCAGGGCCGAACCACCAATGCATGTCCGTGAAGCCGTCAAGCCCGCGCACGAAGACGACACGTCGTCACGGACGGCGATCGAAGCGCGCATGCAGGACTGGGCTGCGCGGCTGCGGGCCGCCATCGGCCCCGAAATCGGCGTCGAGTGCCTGCGTCTGGCCGTTGTCCTTGGGTCCGCGCGGCCGGGGACCACGGCAGTTGAGGTGTCGCTTCCCGCCGGGCTTCTGCCGCGCCCCGAGACGGAACTTGCCCGCGCCGAGGCGCTGCGCACGGGCCGGGTGGCACTTGCGGGCGCGGTTCCGGGCACCGAAGGCGGGGGGCGGCCATCGTGCCTTGTCGTTCCTTTGGAAACCGGCGCGGGCTGGATCGAGATCGAGGCGCGCATCCCGTCCGAGGACCGGGTCGCCGTGATCATCGAACGGGTCGGGCTGGCGGCGGGCTGGGCGCTGTTTCTGGGGGTACAGGCGCAGGCGGCGGCACAGCGCCAGTCCGAGGCCACGGCGGTCAGCGCGCTGAACTCCATTGTCAGCCTTGCCGGGGCGCCGGGCTTCAGCGAAGCGGCGCGGGCGCTGGTCACCGACCTTTGCGCGCGCTTCGGCTGTGACCGGGTAAGCCTGGGCCTTGCCCGCCGCCGGGTCGTGCGGGTGGTGGCAATTTCAAACACCGGGCGGTTTTCGCGCAGCATGCTGCTGGTGCGCCTGCTGCGGGCGGCGATGGAAGAGGCGGTCGATCAGGAGCAGCTTCTGCTCTGGCCCGCGCCGCCCGACGGGGCGGACCGGCTGACCCGCGCCCAGGCAGCACTGGCCGAAGGCGACGCAGAGCGCAGTGTCCTGACCATCCCGCTGTTCGACGGGCGCCAGCAGCACGGCGCGCTGGTGTTTGAACGGGGCGCGAACCGCCGTTTCGATCCCGACGAGATCGAGACGCTGGAGGCGCTGGCCGGGGTGCTGACCCCGCTGGTGATCGAAAAGCGCGAGAACGACCGCTGGCTTCCCGCCCGCGCCGCCGTGGCGACGGGCCGGATGCTGGCCGGACTTCTGGGGCGGCGGTATTTCGCGCTCAAGCTGGCGGCGCTTGCGACGATGGTCGCTGCGGCCCTTCTGGTGCTGGTCGAACGCCCGTTGACCGTGGTCGCGGATGCCGTGGTCGAAGGGGCCGAACAGCGCGCCGTCACGGCGGCGTTTGACGGCTTCATCGCCGCTGCGGCGGTGCGCGAAGGCGACCGCGTCATGGCGGGCGACCTTCTGTTCCAGCTCGATGATCGCGACTTCGCGCTGGAGCGCCTGCGGCTGATGGCGCTGCGCGCACAGGCGGAGCTGGAGCTGGACCGGGCGATTTCGGCACGGGAACGGGCGGAAACCGCGCTGGTCGAGGCCCGGTTGCGCCAGATCGACGCCGAACTGGCGCTGGTCGGTCAGCAGATCGCGCGCAGCAGCTTTCACGCCCCGTTCGATGCCTTGGTGCTGTCGGGAGACCTGAGCCGCAGCATCGGCCGCGCGGTCAGCCGGGGCGAAACCCTGATGGTGCTGTCGCCGCTGCGCGAATACCGGGTGTTTCTGAGCGCCGCCGAAGCCGACATCGCACGGCTCGAACCGGGGCAGGACGGGCTGCTGAAGCTGGCAGCCATGCCCGAACGGGATTTCCCGGTGGAACTGGTCGAATTGGTGCCGGTCGCGCGCTACGAAAACGGCGCCACCCGCTTTGCCGTCGAGGCCCGTCTGCTGGAGGATCAGGGCACGCTCTTGCACGGCATGTCGGGCGCGGCCCGGATCGAGGTGGCGCATGTGCCGCTGCTGGAGCTTTGGGGCAAACCGCTCTGGGATCGCGCACGGCTGTGGCTGTGGCGCAACCTGCCGCTTTAGCCGTGGCGGAGTCCTTCCTTTCGTCAGACTGGTACCGGGTGGCGCCGCTGCGGCTGCGCCGCAGTTCGCATGTGCAGATGGCGCGGCATGTCTATCGCGGCGAGGCCTGGCATGTGATCCAGGATCTGCAGGGCGGCAAGTTCCACCGCATCACCGAACAGTCGCATGCCTTCTTTGCCCGCCTCGATGGCACGCGCACGGTGCAGGAGCTGTGGGAGCAGATCTGCCGGCTTTATCCCGATGATCCCCCCAGCCAGACCGGGCTGATCCAGCTTTTGTCGCAACTGCACAACGCCGACCTCATCACCGGCGACCGGCGGGCGAACATGCACGAGATTGACCGCCGCGCGCGCGAGGAAGGGCGCAAGATCGCCTTTGGCTATGTCAAGAACCCGCTCTCGCTGCGCCTGCCGCTGTTTGACCCCGAACCCCTGTTGCGGCGGCTGGTGCCGGTGTCGATGGCGCTGTTTTCGCCCGTCGGGGCGGCGCTCTGGGTGCTCTTGATGCTGGTGGCCGTGGCGGTCGCCTTCCTGTCGTGGGAACGGCTCGAGGCGCCACGGGCCGAGTCGATCCTGACGGCGGCGAATGTAGCCTATCTTGCGGTGGCCTATGTCGTGGTCAAGCTGTTCCACGAACTTGGCCACGGCCTTGCCGTCAAGCGATGGGGCGGCGAGGTGCGCGAGGTCGGCGTCATGATGCTGGTGTTCTTCCCCGTGCCCTATGTCGATGCGTCGCAGGCGTCGTTCTTTCCCGGCAAATGGCAGCGGATGGTCGTCAGCAGCGCGGGAATTCTGGTGGAACTGACCATCGCCGCCGGTGCGCTGATCGTGTGGTCGGTCGCCGAACAGGGGCCGGTGGCCACCCTGGCCTACAACCTGTTCCTGATCGGGGGCGTGTCCACCCTGCTGTTCAACGGCAACCCGCTGCTGCGTTTTGACGGCTACTTCGTCTTTGCCGACTGGATCGAAAGCCCCAACCTTGGCCAGCGGTCGAACCAGTACTTCTGGTACATGGTGCAAAGGCACGTCCTTGGCCATGCCGAGGCGCGGCCCCCCTTGGTGGGTCCCGGCGAGGCGGGCTGGCTGATGGGATATGCCGTCGCCGCTTTCGTCTACCGCATGATCGTGATGGTCATCATTTCGCTCTATGTCGCCACGGCGATACCCGTCCTTGGCGTGGCGATCGTGCTGTTCAGCCTGTATCTGGTCTTTGTCGTTCCTGCTGCGAAGGGAATCCGCTTCTTGGCAACCGATCAATCGCTCGACGTCCGGCGCGGGGCTGCCACCGCGCGGCTCGTGGCGCTGGGGGCGGCTGTCCTGGCCGCGCTCGTCTTCGTTCCGGTCCCGCATGCGACCGTGGTCGATGCCGTGCTGGAACCGGGCGCCGATACGCTGGTGCGCGCCCAAGGCAGCGGGCTGGTCGATGCCGTGATCGCCCGCAACGGCGACCGGGTAACGGCCGGGGCGCCGGTTTTGCGGCTGAGCGAACCGCTGCTTGATCTGCAGACCGCACTGGCCGGGGCCGATCTGGAAGACGCGCGCCTGCGGCTTGATTTCGTGCCGATCGCGGATGCCAATGCCCGTGCGGTCTGGGCCGAACAGGTCGCCTTCCGTCTGGCCCGGCGCGAGGAACTGGGCCGCAAGGCCGAAGACCTGATCATCCGGGCGCCGTCGGACGGGGTTCTGGCGCTGCCCGACCAAAGCCGGATCGTGGGCCGCCTTGTGCGGCAGGGCGATGTTGTGGGGACCGTCCTGCGCCCCGGCGATGCGCGCTGGCGTGCCGCGGTGCCTGCGGACCGGGCAGAGTTCGTGGATACGGACCTGCAGGCGGTGGATGTGCGGCTGCGCACCACCCCCGACGCGGCCTTTCCTGCCCGGATCGTCAGCCGGTCGCCCGAGGTCACGACCCGGCTGGACAGTTTTGGCCTGACCAACCGGGGCGGCGGGCGGCTGGTGGCCGACCCCACGCAAGAGGCTCCGGTCAGCCTTGACCCCGTCGTCACCTATGTCGTCGAGGCCCGGGGCTGGACCCCGGACAACGGCCCGCTTCCTGCCGGAAGCCGCGCCGAGGTCCGGCTCACCCACAGTCCGGCGCCGCTGGCCCCGCGCCTGTGGCGGGCGGTGCGGCGGACCTTCCTTGTGTATTTCGGCGCATGAAGGCGGCAGCTCCCCCCTCGCCCGCGCGGCCCCTGCCGCCGCTGGAGCGCTATCCCCAGCGGCTCGAGCGCCAGCTTTCGCCGTTTGATGCCGGGGTGACCGGGGTGCTGTCCTATCTGCGACCGCTGCTGGGGCGACCGCGCAGCTGGGGGGGCGATCTGGGCTTTGTCCGCCGTGTCCGCGCCGCCGAGGCCACGCTGCCCGCCGATCTGGCGGCCTGCCTTGCGCTGCTGCCCGACCTGCGCCGCCGGTCGCGCAAGCTGCAGGCGCGGATGACCGAAGCGGGATGCGCGCCCATCCTTGCCCTGCTGGTCCGCATCACCCGCGAGGTGCTGGGTCAGGACCCCTATGATGTCCAGATTGCCGCCGTCTGGAGCCTGATGCGCGGCGAAATCGCCGAAATGCGCACCGGCGAAGGCAAAAGCCTGACCGCCGCCCTTGGTGCCGCCGCGCTCGCGCTATGCGGGCGGCGGGTGCATGTGCTGACGGTGAACGATTATCTGGCCGCGCGCGACGCCAGACACTTCGCCCCGCTTTTTGCCCGTATCGGCCTGACATCGGGCTGCATCGAGGAATCCGCCCAGCCCGGGGCACGGGCGGCCATCTACCGCTGCGACATCGTGTTTTCCGCCTCGAAGAATGTGGTCTTCGACTATCTGCGCGACCAGACCGGGCCGGTGGCCGACCGGCTGGGCGGGCTGGGCTCCAAGCTGGCGGCCCTTGTCCCGGCGGGGGCGGCTGGCAGCCCGCTGTTGCAGGGTCTCGATGCCGTGATCGTGGACGAGGCGGATTCGGTGATGATCGATCAGGCGGCAACGCCGTTCATCCTGTCGGGGGGCGAGGCGGCGATGGGCGGGCTGGACGAAGCGGTGTTCCGCCGGGCCATCGATCTGGCGCTGCGCCTGACCGACGGGCGCGATTACCACAGCCATGCGGGCCGGCGGCGGGTCACGCTGACCGAGGAGGGCAAGCTGTGGCTGGGCGAATGGGCCGGTGCAGAGGCCGGACTGCTGGCCGTGGCGCCGGTGCGCGACCACATCGTCTCGCAGGCCCTGACCGCGCTGCACCTGCTGCAGCGCGACCGCGATTATCTGGTCGAGGACGGCAAGGTGCAGATCATCGACGAAAGCACCGGCCGCGTGATGCCCGACCGTCAATGGTCGGATGGCTTGCACCAGCTTGTCGAGATCAAGGAAGGGCTGGAGCCGGGCGCGATCCGCACCACCCTTGGCCGCATCACCTTTCAGCGGTTCTTTCCGCGCTACCGGCACCTGTGCGGCATGACCGGCACCGCGCGGACCGCCGCGCGCGAGTTGTGGGAAACCTATGGCCTTGCCGTGCGCCGCGTCCTGCCCCGGCGGCCTGACCAGCGCCTGTGGGCCCCGGTCGAGATTCACGCCACCGCGGCGGCGAAGTGGCAGGCGGTCGGGCTTAAGGTGCGCGCGCTGAACGCCCGTGACATTCCGGTGCTGATCGGCACCCGCACGGTCGGCGCCTCGCGCGATTGCAGCGCCGCCTTGCACGCACTCGGGATCGACCACCATGTCCTCAACGCCGAGGAGGTGGCGCGCGAGGCGATGATCGTCGCCCTTGCGGGCGAACCCGGTCAGGTCACGGTCGCCACCAACATGGCCGGGCGCGGAACCGACATCGTGCTGTCGGACCGCGCACGGGCCGCAGGGGGCCTGCATGTGATATTGACCGAACTGCACGAGGATCGCCGCATCGACCTGCAACTGGCCGGGCGCTGCGGGCGGCAGGGCGACCCCGGCCATGTGCACCGGGTGTTGGGGCTGGAAGATGGCCTTTTCACCAGCGAACCCGCCCGCCTGCGCCGTCTGGCCCTGGCGCTGCACCGGATCGCGCCGGTGCGCGTGGTCTATCTGCTGCTTTTGCTGATCCAGCACCGGCAGGCCCGGCGTGCCTCGGGGGCGCGGCGCCGCTTGCAGAAATACGAACGCGAACGCGAACGCAGTCTGGCGCTTTCGGGCGCCCTGGAATGAGCGTGGAGGACATCTTGAGCGACCAGAAGAGATCGATCACCGCCGCCGCCTTCGGGCTGGCCGCCGTTCTCGGCGCACAGGCCGCCGCGCAGGCGCTGCCCGAACACAGCGTGCGCTTCGATGCCGAGGCCGCCACCTGCCGCATCACCTTTCAGCCCGATGCCCGCACCGGCGCGGCAGAGCCCGACCTTGAACTGACCGCCGACCTGCTCTCGGGGCGCTTCGACATGGGACTGCGGGGCGGCCCTTACGGCGAGCAGGCCTTTCTTTGGGGCAGCACGCGGACCGACCTGCGCCCGGTGCGCGCCCTGCCCGCCGAGGCGCTGGCCGCCGAGCCTGCATGGCAAGGTCTGGTTGCCGCCACCGCAGAAGGAACGCCGCTTTACTTCACCGTGCGCGACAGCACGGGCAGCTATGCCAGCGTCCGCTACGACAGCCTGACCCCGGACCTGATCCTGCGCACGGTCGCGCTGGCCTGCGACATCGCCCCCCCGGATCTGGCCGCGCCGACCGAGATCGAGGCCCGGCGGGCCGAACGCAGGCTGGGGCTGTCGGAAGCCGACATCCTGCATATCCGGCGGGTGCTGAATGCCCGCTACGGGGAGCCGGGCGTGCAGCCGGGCACCGGGCGCGCGCTGACCGTGACCGACCGGCGCCACATCGGCCAGTACAGCGCCGAAACGGGCGGGGCCGCGCTGGAATACCTGACCGCCATGACCGCCGCCGCCCTGCTGGCCGAGGACCTGCGCCTGCCCAGCCCCGCACCGCTGCCCGGTGACGCCGCCGAGGTCGAAACCTTCCGCGACTGGGTTCTGGCCTCAGAAGCGGCGGGCGCGACCTGCGCCATCAGCACCCCCGCCCGGTCGGGCACCGGGTTCACCGGCACGACCCCGCCCCGGATGCGGTTCGCGGTGGACAGGTCCGGCAGCGGCGGGCTGATGGCGATCGAACTGTCGCGGCCCAACCCCTTTGCGGCGGCAGCGCCGATCCGGGCCATCGTCGCGGGCCAGTCGATCGAGCTTTTCGTCGAACCGAGCACCGGGGCGCTGGTGCCCCGCCCGCAGGCCGACGGCAGGCTTTCGAACGATTTTACCGTCCTGCTGCGGCAAGGCGACGGCGCGGTGATCGAAGGCACCTCGGCCGACACCGGCGCACAACTGCTGCTGGACTACAGCGGGCTTGGGTTCACCGCCGCCTTCCGGGGCATGGCAGAGCGCTGCAATCGGCCCGGCATCCTGGGGTGGATCGGATGAAACTGTACTGGATCGGATTGGCCATCGCCGCCCTCGGGCTGCTTGCACAAGGGGCCGGGGCGCAGGACATCGCCTATCCGCGCTTCAGCCCGCTTCCGGTGCGCCAAGCCGCCGACGCGGCGCCCACGCCCCTTTCCCTGCCCTTCGGCGCACCGCTGCGCGTGGTGGGGCGGGGGGCAGACCATGTGCTTGTCCTGCTCGCCGACGGGCGGCGGGTGCAGGTCCGCCCCGGCGATGTGGTGATCCCTGCGGGAACGGCGCAGGCCGTGGCCGGCCCCGGCTTTGGCATCGAAGGCCGTGTGCGCCTGTCGTTCTGGGACAGCCCGCTGCGCGCCCAAGGTTTCCTGCGCGATGGTCCGTCAGACCAGACACGCCCCCTGCTGGTCGAGGCGGGGACGGGCGGCATGCCCGCCTTCCTGCCGGTTTCCGAGGTGGTCGAGGCCACGACCCGCACCGGGCGCCCGGTGCAGATCGCCGCCGGGCTGGTCCCCCTGGCGGGCGAGACGCTGGCCATGTCGGTCGCGGGCCCCGGCCCCGACACGCGGGGCGTTTCGCTGCATGTCATTGTCGATGGCAGTTCCTATGCGCGCAGCTTTTCCGAAGGGCGCCTGCAGGACCTGTCGCGCCGGCTTGAGGCCCAGACGGACGGTCCGGGTGGCACCCTGCGCGTCACCCGGACCGTCCTGCACGAGGCGGGCACGCCGGTCGGCCCCGATGCGGTGCCGCTGAGCGACCTGCGCCGCCGGCTGCCCGAACCCGCGGCGGGCAAACCGGCGCCGGATGGCCTGTCCACCGCCCTGACCGGCGCGCTGGTGCGGTTGCGCCCCGAACTCGAGGCGGATGCCGCCGCCGGGCGCGCAAGCCTTCTGCTGATCCTGCTGGGCCCCGGTCTGCGCGTCGATGTCCTGACCAACCCTGCCTTCCTTGCCGCCTCCGAAAGCCTGCGCCGCGCCGCAGGCGACACCGCCCGTCTGGGCCTGCTTCTGGGCAGCGCGACACCCGAACCCAGCGACGTGCCCGACCGGGTGCGGGCCGGGCTGGGCGCAGGCCTGCCCGGCGCGGTGGTGGGCTTTGGGGACAGCCTCGCGCGTGAGGTGGCGGCGCTGTCGCTGGCCATCCACCAGCGCGATGCGGCGGCGGATGTGGCCAAGCTGTGCGAGGTGGCGCAGGCCCGCGCCGTGCCCTGCCTTATGGGGCCTGACGCCGAACATCTGCGCCGCCTGCTGCCGGTGCCTGCGGCGGCGGGGCTGGAATGGTTCAGCCTGCCGCTCTGGTTTGTGGTGGATGGCAGCACGCTGGCCCTTGTGGAGCGTCAGCCGCAGGACCCCGCACCGGAAGTGGCCCGCCCCGAAACCGCGCCCCCCAAGGCCGCACCCAAGCGCGGCGAGGCCGACCTGCGCGCCGCGCAAGCTGACCTGACGCGCACGCGGGCCGACCTTGCCAAGGCGCAAGAGGCCGCGCGCGGGGCCGAACAGAGCCTGTCAGCCCTTCAGGTCGCACTGTCCGAAGAACGCGCCTTGCGCAACCGCATCACGCAAGAGCGCGACGCGATCAAGGCCGAACAGACCCGGACCGCGGCCGCCCTGGCGACCGCGCGCGACGATGCCAGCGCAAAGGACCGGGCGCTGCGCGATGCGGCGGCGGCACAGGCCGCCCTGTCGCAGCGTCTGGCTGAACAGGACCGGGCCCTGGCCACCGCCAATGGCGCGATCAAGGCGGCCGAGGCAGGGGCCGAAGACCTGAAGCAGCGGCTGCGCACCGCATCGGGGCTGGCCTCTGATCTTGCCGGGCGCCTGGCACGGCGCGAGGCGGAGGTTGCCGACCTGTCCACCCGGCTGGACGAAACCCGGACCGCGCAGGCCCAGGCAGACGAACGCGCAGCGGCCCTGGAGGCCGCCCTCGGCGCCACAACCGGGCGTCTCGCGGCGGCAGAAGCCGCGCTGACCCTCGCGCAAGACCGGGCCGATCTGGCCGAATCCGATCTGGCCAGCCGCGAGGGGGCCTTGACCGAGGCCGAGGCCGAGCTTGCCCGTCTGGGCCGCACTTTGGCCGACCAGCAGTCGGCGCTGGCCGGGCTGACCGACCGCACGGCCCGCCAGGCCGCCGAGATCGACAGCCTGACGGCCACACTGGCCACGCGGACCGAGGCGCTGGCGCAAACCGAGGCCGGGCTTGGGGCCAGCTTGGCCGAGGTGGCGCGGCTGGAAACGGCGCTGTCCGCTGCGGCGGACACTGCCGCGCGCGAGGCGGTGGCGCTGACTGCTGCGCAGGAGTTGGTGGCCCGTCTTGAGGCCACGGCCAAGGATCAGGCTGCCACGCTGGCCGCAGAGCGCGCGGCCTCTGACGCTGCGGTGGCGACGCTGGAGGCGCGGCTGACCGGGGCAGAGGCCACCCGGGCGGCGCAAGAGGCCGCGCATGACCGGACGCTGGCAGAAGCCCGCGGCCAGCTTGCAGCGCGGGAGGCCCAGATCGCCGCCCTTGCCGCAGAGGCCGGGGCCAAGCAACAGGCGCTGGCGACTGCCGAGGCCGACGCCGCCCGCCTGCAAGGCACGGTCGCGGCACAAGCGGCGCAGCTGGCCGAGGTGAAGGGCATGCTCAAGGACTTCTGGGCCTCTGCCGATACCGGCACGGATGCAGGCACGCCGGACAGCCACGCGGTGAAGCGCGTGCTTGAACATCAAGCCAGCCTGCTTGCCACCGCCGAAGCCGAGGCCGAGGGCCTGCGCAAGGCACGCCAGGATCTGGAGGCCGACCTGCAGGCTGCCCGGGCGCAGGCCGGGGCCTTGCAGGCGCTGCATGCGGTCCAGCTCGACGACATGCGCGCGGCCCATGCCGCGGACCTGTCCCGCGAGCAGGTGGCGGCGGCGGCGGTCCTGCAAGGCGCGGTGCAGACCGGGGCGGCGCTGGCGCAGGTTCTGGCCGACATGGCGCAGGCGGTGGGCGTTGACCCGGCGGTGCGGGACCCCGACGCGGTTGTCTGGGCGCGGCGGCTTGGGGCTGCGGTCCGAGACCGGATGAGCACCTGGCCCACGCCCGAGGACCAGGCGGCGGGCATGCTGGCCGTGAACACCCGCATCGACGGGCTGGTCGCGGACAATGCGGCGTTGCAGGCCCGCGCCGAGGCCTTTGCCGAGGAAAACCGCCAGCTTGCGCTGCTTTTGGAAACCGACCGGCGCGCGATGGCCGCGCGGGATGCAAACCATCAGGCAGAGATGGCCAAGCTGCGCGCGCAGCTTGGCGCCAGCACCGCCCGGGCCGAAGCCGCACCGCGCACCCAGCAGCCCCGCCCTGCGGCCCGTGCAGCCGCCGCACCACCAGAGCCCGCACCGGCGGCAGCCGCCTTGCCGGGCAGCCCGCTGCAATGGAGCCCGGGGGGGGCCGTGCCGAAAGGCACCGGCTTCTTCGGCAACTGACACCCGGTCAAGGGCGGGAAAACACCTTGGCCGGGTCGGTGTTCGCCACCCTGACCGACGGCCACACGATCGACAGCACCACCAGCCCCAGCGTGGTGGCGGCGATCGGCAGCGCCACCTCGGTCACCGGACGGAACAGGCCGTCCGTCACCCGCGACATGCTGGCGTCGGGCAATCCGGCCAGAAGCTGCGCCTGCGCGCGGAACTGCGTGGCCAGCAAATCGATCAGCCCCTGCGCCCCGGCCAGCCCGATGCCCACCGCCGCCACCGTCAGCAGCGCAAGCGACAGCACCTCGATGGCCAGCAGGTCGCCCCGGCCCATGCCCAGCACCCGGCACAGCGCCAGTTCCCCCTCGCGCAGCCGGGCCGAGATATAGACATTGCCGATCAGCACCATGCCGATCACCAGGGCCAAAAGCCCCAGCATCGGCACGAAGATACGCAGCGCCGCCTGCTTGAGGTCGAGCACCCACAGATAATCCCAGATCTCGGCCTGCGGGCGATACCCCAGCCCCACCAGCGCGGTCAGGGTGGGCAGCACGCTGTCAAGATCGGCGACATAGACATGCAGCATGTCCTCCCACGGCCAGCCGAACAGCGGGGCAAGGTCGGCGCCCGGCGCCCAGGACGCGCCATCGCCCCCCAGCGGCAGCACCAGCGCCCCCGTCCGGTCCCGCTTGACCGCATCGGCCGCCACCAGAAGCCGGTTCGCCACATAGAACTGCCGCGACCCCTCGCCTGCCAGAATGACCCCGGCCACCCGCAGCGTCACGCGCTCCACCCCCGCCCGCTGCCCGGTGCGGTCGAACCGTGGCACCACCACGGCCACGGGGCGCCCGATGACACCGCCCCATGCGATGCCCGTGCCGGCGCGGACAGGGTCAAGCGCCAGCACCTCGGTCAGGAAACCGGGGGTGGCAAGGAAGCCGAAATCATCGCGCGCCAGCGCATCGGGCGCCCCGGCAAGGAAGCTGAACAGCCGCAGCTCCGGGTCGCTCGGGTGCAGGCCGATCGAAGGATAGGGGGTTTCCGTCCCGTTCGGCATGACCACGGCAAAACTGGTGGACCGCCGCGCCACGGTCTCGGTCACCGCCGGCAGCGCGTCGACCGCCGGGCGCTGCGGGAACCTGTCCTCCTGTTGCAGATCGGCGGTGCGCGGGCGGACCGCGATGCGCGTCATGCGCGAGCCGTCGGTCACCGCCTGTTCGATGATCCGGTCCACCCCCCCCAGAAGCGAGGCGAGGATGGCAACCTGCACGATCCCCGCCACCAGCGACAGGAACGTGAGCAGGCTGAGCAGCGGGCGCCGCATCAGGCTGACCACCGCCTCGCGCAGCAGGGGCGCCGGGCGCAACCGGGGGCGCCAGCCGGCCAGCGGACGGGCAGGCCGCGCAGGCGAGGGGGCCGGGGCGGGGCGGGGGGCCGGGGCGCGCACCTCGCCCACCGCAACCACCTGCCCGTCGCGCAGTTCGTATTGGTCGCCGTGGTCGAAGAACACCGGATCGTGGCTGACCACCACGATGGTCGCCCCGCGCGCGTGCAGATCCCGCAGCTTTTCCACCACCTGCTGGCGCGACACCGGGTCAAGGCTTGCCGTCGGCTCGTCGGCAAGGATCAGCCGGGGGCGGGTGATGATGGCCCGGGCCAGCGCGGTGCGCTGGCGCTGCCCGCCCGAGGCCTGCGCGGGGCGGATGTCGAGAATGCCCGCCGCGATTTCGTCGGGGCGAAACACCAGACCGGCGGCCTCGTGCAGAAGGGCGCGGATGGTGTCGTGCCGTTCGCCGCGCAGGCGCAGCGGCAAGGCGATGTTCTCGCCGATGGTCAGGTGCTCCAGAAACCGCCCTTCCTGAAACACAAACCCGACCGCCCCGGTGCGCAGCGCATCCAGCCCGCCGGCCCCCACCCCGGACACGTCCTGCCCGGCAAAGCGGAAGGCCCCGGAATAGCCCTGATCCAAGAGCCCCAGTATCCGCAACAGCGTGGTCTTTCCCGCGCCGCTGGGCCCGCGGATGACCGTGAAGCTGCCGACCCCGATCGAAAGCGCCAGCCCCCGCAACACGGGGCTGGCCGCCGCGCCCCGGCCAAAGCCGCGGTGAAGCCCCGCCATCTCGATCAGGGGGGGCGACGGAGGAACCGGCAGGGGATCAGACATGGCGACCGTGACTTGCATGGGGGGCGGGCCGCCACTCACGGCAGCGCGGCAATCGGCATCCAGACCCAGGGGTTGCGGTCCAGGTGTTCCAGATTGGCGTTCAGAAACGTGTCCAGCCCCTGCGCGGCCTCTTGCAGACGGCGGGCAAAGGTGGCCCGTTCGGCGGGGGTCAGCGCCTCGAGGTATTCAAGGTTGAATTCCAGCAGGCCGGACCGGAACTGAACGCCCAGTTGCCGCTGCAGCGTCTGGCCGATGGTTTCGGAAGGGTCCACCGCCTCGCCCGCGATTGCGGCCAGCGATTGCTGCACCGACTGGCGCATGCTGTCCGCATCCACCCCGGTCACGGCCAGCACGGACATGAGGTTGATCAGGTCCAGCAGCGTGCGCTTGTCCATGCGGATCTGCGGCACCAGAAGGTCGGCGGCCTCCATCATGTAGCCCGGCTGCACCAGAACGCCGCCTTCGCCCAGATCGATGTTGAACCGGATGCCCGCCTCGCGCAGGCGTTGCAGCTTCTCGCCGTCAACCACCTCCAGCGGCACCACCGCCGCGCCGTCGATGGATTCGATCTGCGCGGCCACCGCCCGGCCTTCGGCAATGTCGCGCGCCGCCCGGGCCTGCAACTGGTTGGCCAGCGCGTCGGCGATGGCGGCTTCGTCCAGCCCTTCTTCCCAGCGGATGAACACCCCGTCGGTCTCGCGCGCCAGCGTGCCCAGCACCTGATCCAGATACTGCCCCCGCCGCGGCCCGGCCTGCACCGAGATCAGCGGCACGCCCTGTTCGAACAGGGTGCGCGCCACGCCGATCGCGTCGATGCCGGTGGGCACGCGGTCTTCCGGGTCGATCCGGCCCACGGTCGCGGCCTTCGCATCGTCGTTCAGCACCGCGACGATGATGCGCCGCCCCGCCTCGGCGGGCCAGTCATAAAGGTGCGCCGCGTGATACACCGCATCCAGCACGGGTTCGTCATCACTGCCGCCGCCATACATGTTGGCGGCGGCGGCGATCAGCAGCTCCACCGCCTGCGCCACGGGAAACGGCGGGGTGGATTCCAGCGGCACCTCGTCATCCTGATCGCGGTAGAACACGAAGCCGAGCTTCAGTTCCGCCAGCACATCCGGCGGCAAGCGCGAGAACGAGGACTTGAAGCTTTCGGCCACCAGCCGCGCGAAACGCTCCATCGAGCCGGTGGCATCGAAGGCGATGACGATGGTGGCCGAGGTCAGCGCCTCGGTCGCGCGCGTCAGGTCCGCCGCGTCGAACACCACCGCGTCCGAGGGCCGGATCGCCGCCGGCAGCAGCACGTCAAAGACCCGCCGCGCGCTGCGTCCGAGCAGCCGTTCCTCGCCCGAGCCCAGAACCGGATAGGGCCGCGCCTCACGGGTGCGCCGCAAGGTGGCCCCGATGTTTTCCCGAAAGGTCGGCCCGTGGGCGGTTTCGTCCCCGGTGGCCATGAAGGACTTGAGAACCTCGCGGTCATCCCAGGCCACGATCTCGGGGCGCCGCCCGAGCAGGGCAAGGTCGGAAAAGGCCAGCGCCTCGCGCGTGGGCCAGTCATAGGTCTGGTCCTTGCGGACATAGCCGGTCAGACCGGCCTCGGCCTCGGCGACCGACAGCGCCTCAAGATCGGTGACGCGCAGGTGGTCGGGCGTCTCGCAGATCACGAAATAGGGCTGCATCAGATCAAGGACAAAGGCCTCGGACTCTTCGGCGGTGCTGTCGAAGGCGCGCACCTTGTCGGACCCCGCGACGATCTTGCGCACGAACCCGTCGGCGGTCCGGCTCATCTCGGCCGAGGTACAGGCCGCTGCGGCCTGCCCCAGAAGAAGGCCCGCAAGGACGGAGCAGGCGGATCGAAACATGATGTCACGCAGTCCCATCGCAGGTCCCCCTCGGCCTTGGCTGCCTTACAATCAAGGGGCCGCAACGGTAAGATACCCATTCGACACCTGCGCGCGCCGAAACGGGCGCGCGGGGCCTGCGCGCGCGCATCCGTTCCACCACCCCGGCGGTGACGAAGGCGGCAGACGGACATCAATGGTATGGGCATCCAAATCGAAAGATGCGCCGCCTTGGCACTCGGACGGGGGTGGGCCACAGTCTTTAGTGCGTCAACCTTGCCGGACCCTTGTGCATTGTATAGGCCTCCGCGAACCTTCGGTCCCTGGCCGAAGCCCCCCACAATCGCCGGCGTTCCGTACAAGGCCGGATCCGTGCATGAAGGATAGTGCCAATGGCAAAACAGTTGCTGATCTATGATCGCGTGGTGCCTGTATCGTCCGACGCGCACCGCGACTGGTCCGTCAAGATCACCGACCAGTACGACTTTGCCCGGACCCTGAATTCCGTTCCGTTGCTGGCTGCGGAATTCGTGGCGGCCGCACAGGATTACACGATCGTTTTCGCCTCGGGCGACGGGTCCATCTTTCCGGCCGTCCTGCTTGGCTTCGAAGACGGCAAGAACCTGTGCGTGGCCGAGGACGGGACGTGGATTGGTGGCTATGTGCCCGCCTTCCTGCGCCGCTACCCCTTTGTCTTTGCCGAGGATGTCCAGGGCGAGGAAGGCAAGTTCACGCTTTGCATCGACGAGGAATATCCGGGCCTCAATCAGGAAGGCCGGGGTGAGCGGCTGTTTGATTCCGAAGGCAACCGCACCCAGTTCCTGCAGACCATGCTGACCTTCGTGACCCAGTTCCAGGCCCAGTTCCAGCGCACCAAGATGTTCTGTGACCGCCTGAACGCGCTTGGCCTGCTGGAAACCGCACAGGCGCGGTTCACCACCGCCGACGGGCGCACGGGAACGCTGGGCGGCTTCATGACCATCGTGCGCGACCGGCTGAAGGCGATTTCGGACGCCGACCTGAAGGAGATGTTCACGAGCGACGAATTGGAGATGTGCTTTGCCCATCTGCATTCGCTGCAGAACGTGAACCGTCTGGGCAGCCGCATTCCGACCAGGGCCGCCGGCCTTGCCGAGCCGATGGAAATCGCGCCGGATGCGCCCGCCACCTGACGGGCCCGGACGGGCGCGCCGCACGCGCGCCCGGTTTCTTTGGCCAAGGGGAGGCCCCGGATGCTGCGCTGCGCCCTCCTGCTGATCGCCCTGAGTGCCCCGGCCTTTGCCGATCCCGCGGGGTTCAACTGCGTGATGGACCCCGCGCAGCGCATCCGCCTTGCCGCGAACGGAAGCGGCGTGTTGTCCGAACTGCTTGTCCGTCGGGGCGACATCGTGCGCGCCGGGCAACCCGTGGCGCGGATGGACGCCCTGCTGGAAGAGGCGACGGTCAGGATACTCGAGGCGCGGGCCGCCTCGACCGCGCAGATCGACGCGCAGGAAACCCGTGCCGCCTTTGTCGGCGCGCAGGTGGAGCGGATGCGCCGCCTTGTCCAGCAGAACGCCCAAAGCGTCGTGCGGCTGGAAGAGGCCGAATACGAATACGCCGTCGCGCGCAACCAGCTTTCGCAGGCCCGCAGCGACTATGCCACCTTGCTGGCCGAACTGGAGCGGGCCCGGATCGCGCGAGACGCAAAGACGATCCGCGCACCCATCGACGGGCAGGTCAGCGACATCAGCCTTGGGCCGGGCGAAAGCACCGGCGGCGAACGCCAGTTGATGACCATCGTGCGGCTGGACGAGCTTCATGTCGAAGCCTTCCTGCCGATCGAACTTTACGCCCGGGTCCGCCGCGGCATGGCGGTGACGGTGCATCCCGATGCACCCGTCGGTGGCAGCTACCCTGCCATGATCACCGCCGTGGATTCGGTGTTCGACACCGCGTCGCGCACCTTTGGCGTGCAGGTCACGCTTCCCAACGCCGACGCCCTGCTGCCAGGCGGTCACCGCTGCCGCCTGACGATCAAGCTTGACGGCTGAAATGGCGCGGGCGGCCCAGACGGGCGGGGGGCCCGCAGACCCCGTGCTTCGCGCCCTTCCGGGGCGTCTGGGCACCCCCTGCCTTTGTTCGGTGTCGGTCAAGATCGGGATGGGCCGGATCAGCCGCGACCGCTGGTTGCTGACCCTGCCCGACACGGCGCTTGCCCCCGGCGCGCGGGCCGCGACGCTGGACCTTGCGGCCGCGTTTCTCGGGCATCCGCTGGACATGCTGTGCGCGGCCGTTCCCCGGCCCGTGGCCATCCATCTGGGCTGTGACGGGACCGGGGCGGGCGCGATCCGCAAGGTCTATCTGGAATGTCCGCCCGCGCCCCAGGGCCCCGCCTTTCTGGCCTTGAAGGCGGGGGCGGGCGGGGTGGACCTGCACCGCTATACCCCGGCGCCGCCGCGTGCCGTGATCGACGGCCTGAACCTGCCGCCGCTGCTTCACCGCCGCCTCCTCGCGGTGCTGGAGGCGCTGCCCGAGGATGTTGCCGCGCTGGAGGTGACAGGCGGTCCGGGGGCGCGGCGGTCGGTCGACATCAACCTCTCCGACCTCTCCCCGCCCTCGCTGCCCCATGCCCGCATCCAGGCGCTGGTCGCGGCCATCGACCCGGCCTTTGACCCCGCCGAAGCGCGCGAGCTTTCGCACGTCGCCATCGGCCTTTCCACCGATGGCAGCCCCTTCGTGACGCTTTACGCCGCGCCGGACTGGCTGCTGCCGGAGGCGCGCGGATGACCCGCCACAGCCGCCCCGGCGATCCGGCCCGGGATTTCTGCCAATGGCCCTATGACCGCCCGTCGCCCCCCGCCATCGGCGCGTTGCGGCAAGAGGCGGTCTTGCTCGACATCCTTGCCGAAACGGTGCCGGGGTCGGCGCTGGCCGCGCGGCTTGCCGCGATCCAGACGGTGGTGGGGCGGTTCGGCACCGTCTGGGGCCTGAAATCCGACGGCCGGTCGCTGGGGGTGGAGCTTTATTTCTACGACTATGCGCGCGAGGACCGCGCCCTTTCGCCTGCAAGGCTGGCGGCGGCAGTGCCCGGCCTGATCGCCCCGGGGCTGACGGTTGATGATGCTGTGCCCTATTTCATGTGGTCGCTGGAGCTTGACCCCACGCGTGACCGGCCCGCCGACACGCTCGACATCTATTGCAACGGGTTCGGCGGCACGGTGTCAGGCGGGGTCTGTTATACCGTGCAGCAGGGCGGAACAGAGCTCAAGAACACCTACCATTTCTTCGAGAGCCGCGCCGACCGCGCCGCGATCCACGAGGCGATGCGGTCCAACCCGCGCTTTCCGGGGATGGCGCAACTGCCCGAGGTCCTGCACCCCGGTGCCGCCGACGAGGAGATCTTTGTCGTGGCGATGAAGCGGGTCCGCGACGGGGTGTATTTTTCCCGCGTCAGGGTCGGCGCGGCCCTCACGCTTCTGGACCGCTGCGGCATCGCCGGTCCGATCCGGGCCGCCCTCGCCCGCCATCAGGGGGTGCTCGGCCATCACCTGTTCGATGTCGGGCTGGATTACGAGCGGGCGCCGGACGGAACGGTTCAGGTAACAAAAGCGGCTCTGTACGGCATTTGGTGACAGAGTATCCCGCTCCGGCGGCTCAGGGGGAGCGACAACAGGCTCAAGACGACCGGCAGCCGCACGACACCGGCCATTCCGGCATGCGGGGCGACACGGAGCCTCGCCAGGGCCTTCCTGCGGCCTACTGCTGAGCTCCCGGCGAATCCAAGGTGTCTCCAAGCTGCGCGAGGTCAATCCCGCAGACGTTCAGGAAATGGCGAACATGGGGTTGCAGGAATCCCTTCTGCGTGGCCCGCTGTATCATGCCATAGCTGCCGCCCGCGTTGACTTCGACAATCACCGGCCCCTCAGCGGTGATGGCAACATCCAGCGACTGATACCGGAGCGGCGCGAACACCGCCGCCGCTTGCGCGGCTATATGGCGGACCTCCGGCCAGAAGGGCAGGGTCATGCCCACCATCGGCTGCCCGGTGCGCGGGTGCGCGGTATGGGTCACACGGCCGGTCGGCGTACTGGCGACAACCGACCGGATGGTGCCTTCGGGGTCCGCAACATCACAGACCAAGTTCCCAGCCGTCAACGGGCTGTCGATGATGTTTTCTGCATCGGGGACTTTCAGCACCGCGAAGGCCAGCGTCACCATGTCGTCATAGACGAACACGATCAGGCGCACGGTGGCTAGGTGGGGCGCCAGCGCCAACAAATCCGGATGGTTGCGCACCACCTCCTGAAACAGGTAGGGGGTGTTTCCTAGCCCGTCGAAGAACGCCTCGACCGACAAGGGGTCATAGCCGCGGATGTGCACCGTGTTCCCCTCGATGCCTTCGCACAGGAACGCGCCCCGCCCTCCGACGCCGCGGATCGGCTTGCCAAAGAAGGGCCGGCCCTGGCGTTCGGAGAGAAATGCGCCCAGGTCGGCCGCGTTGCGAAGGGTCGGCGTACCGGGGAAAAGGCGCTGGCTCCGGTCCACAACGGCAACGGTGAGTGGCACGGGAAGGTCCGCACGGATCAGCAATGTCTCGCACAGCCATTTGTCGTCCACGGCAGCGTACCATGACATGTCACAGCAACGCGTCACGATAGGCCAGTGCAGGCGACCGGTAATGAAGTCTTCACGCTCTGACGCGGAATACCGGCCCGGCACATGAAGACCGTTGCGCAGGTAATCCTCCAGTCGAAGCCGCCCCGGACCTTTGGCCAGAATGGCATGGTCAGCAAGGATATCTGCCACCGAGCGGCCCGTATCGCGCGCCGCCAGGTGCAAAAGCGCGTTGGTTCCGGGGTCAACAGGCATATTCATCCGTCCTTTCAGTCTTCGATACCGGGCCTGCGCTCTATCCGGCGCAGGCCGGACATTCCGCAACTAGGTTGCGCCGCAGGCGGCAGTCCGTGGCTTGGTGCCCAAAAAGGGCGCGTGAATCTGCGCCCTTGGCAGGCGGGCCGCCATCCCTACGGCAGCAGCGCATCACGCACCCGCCGCGATACCAGTCATGGGTCCGCGAAAGCGCGCCAGATGGTCGGGCGGTTCAGGCTGCCGAGGCAGGAACATCTTCACAGGGCAGCCAGATGCGCTTGACCTGGACGGGCCTGCATGTTGATTTTCACCCAGAACTGAGCCGGTTAGGCGCATAATTTTCACTGAGAACTGAGCCATGTGAACCTTTCCCCGAAGCTGTGAGCGGCGGGGGCAACGGAGTGATCCACATGGGACTATTGAACATCATCCGCCGGAT
>JAUXPG010000091.1 GCA_030683915.1 Gemmobacter sp. | reverse complement strand
AATCAGGCGCCAGTCGCCGGGCGAGGTGGCCAGCACGGCGGTGGCGCCCGTGGCGGCGGCCTGGCGGATCAGTTCCCCGGGGATCGATTGGGTGTTGGCGGGGTCGTCCAGCCGGGTATAGGCCACGCGCCAGCCGTCGTCGCGCAGCGCCTGGGCAAAGTGACGCATGGCGGCAAAGATCAGGGCGATCTTCTGGGGATGGTGCGGCACGGCGCCCGCCTCGGCCATCACCTCGGCCATGACCACCACGTCGCGCGCCTTGTCGGCGTGGCGCAAGGCGGCGACCGAAGGCGTCAGCTGGTCGCCCAGCACCAGCACCAGACGCGGGGTCACCACGGCACCACGGCGCCCGATGCGTCCAGAAAACCGCCCGACTGGTCCGGTGTCAGCCCGTCGAGCACCGACAGGATGCGCGCGGCGGCGGCCGCCGGGGCCACCTTGCCGTGGGCCGGATAGCCTGCGGTAAAGCGCGTCTCGACCGTGCCGGGGTGGATCGCGGCCAGCACCGCCTTCGGATGGGTGCGCGCCACCTCGATGGCCGCGGTGCGGACCAGTTGGTTCAGCGCCGCCTTTGACGCGCGATAAGAGTACCAGCCCCCCAGCCGATTGTCGCCAATCGACCCGACCCGCGCCGACAGAACGGCGAACACCGCCCGCCCGTCGCGCGGCAGCAACCGCAGGGCGTGTTTCAGCACCAGTAGCGGCCCGGTGGCGTTAATCGCGAATTGCTGCGCCATTTGCGCGGGGTCGAGCGCGCGCAACGCCTTTTCCGGCTGTCCGCCGCGCGGCGCCAGCGCCCCGGTGGCCACGATCACGGTGTCATACGGCCCCGTCAGCGCCCCCAAAACCCGCGCGACCGTGGCTTCGTCGGTGATGTCCAGCCCATCGGCCCGCGCCAGCCCCGTCACGCTGCCGCGCGACGATAACGCATCAACCAGCGCCGTACCTATGCCCCCGCCCGATCCGATCACCAGTGCCTTGCCCATATGCGCCTCCTTGCGGGGCGGCAGTTAGGCCGCAGGTGTCAGGAAGCAACCGCCGCCGATGAAGAGCGCACCCGCGCCGCGCGGGCACCGCGCGGCGCCGGGCCCAAGGCCCGATGGCGGCCCGCAAGGGGCGCCACCGGGGCGCGGGAGCGCCCCCTTTACCGGGCCATCGCGCGTTGAAAGGCCGGGCGAGCGCGCATCCGGTCCAGATAGTCGGCCAACACGCCTTCCGGCGCGGGAAATTTCGCGCCCATGCCCCAGATCAGGCAATGCGCCGCCAGAATGTCGGGCACCGTCACCGTGTCGCCCATCAGGAACGGCCCGGCGCCCAACCGCTCGGCCAGCCGGGTCAGGCTGCGGGCGTATTCCCACTTGAGCGACTCCTTGACCTGCGGGTGCCGCTTGTCCTCGGGCAGGATGAAGCTGTGGCGCGCGGCGGTCCAAAGCACCGAATCAAGTTCATCCAGCAGGAAATGGGTCATGCTGTCCTGGCGCGCCCGGTCCACAGTGCCTGCGGGGAAGGTCAGCGCGCCGTGGCGATCGGCCAGAAACTGCAAGATGGCGGTGGAATCGCTGATCGCGGTGCCCTCGACCTCCAGCACCGGCACCTTGCCCGTGGGGTTGACGGCCATCACCTCGGGCGAGCGCGGCCCGGCGTTGACATGCTCGTAGGGCACGCCCAGCTCCTCGAGCAGCCAGACCACGCGCGCCGCGCGGCTTTTGATGGTTCCATAGATCTTGTACATGCGTGCCCTCCCTTAGCGATGGCGCATCACGCCACAGGCCCGCTTGGGCCGCAAGCGCCGCGTTGCGTCAGCGCCGCGCCGTGGCCAGCCCCGCCAGACGCAGCAGCATCCGCTCCACCAGCGCAAGCCCCGGCGCCCGGCTGGTCGACCGCAGGGTCAGGTCGGTTTCGACGATCAGTGACAGCGCTTCTTCCAGCCGGTCGCGGCCCCAGCCTTCGGCCTGCCGGGCCATGCGTTCGCGGTTCTTCGGCGCGCCGCGCATCATCCCGCCGCCACCGGGCTGCACCGCTGCGCCATGCAGCGACCGGAAATGCTGCAACGACCGGATCGCCAGTGTGACAGGCTGGGTTCCCTGCGCCTCCAGCCGCCGCATCAGCGCGCCGACCTCGCGCATCCGGCCTTCGGCGGCCGCGTGCAGGATATCGTCCACCTCGCCCTCGACTGTCGCCGGGGCGCAGGCGGCCACATCGTCGGCGGTCAGGGGCGCCGCATCCTCCCACTTGTAAAGCGCAATCTTTTCAAGCGTCTGGCGGAAATCGCCGGGGTCCAGATCGCGCGACAGTGCCACAAGGTCCTTCATGGCGGCACCGTCCACCACCCCCAACCCGGCGCGGCGCAATTCGTCCTCGATTTCAGCCTGGGTCGGCGGATCGTCATAAAGGCCGATGGCAACAGCGGTGGGGTGCGGCTCGAACAGTTTGCGGAGCGGGGATTTCGGTGTCAGCAAGGCGGACGTGACGACAATCTGCGCGTCACCCGCACGCCAGTCGGCCAGCGCGGCGGCGATGACCTCGGCCAGACCATCGGTGGCATCTTCGACAAAGGCCACGCGCGGGCCGGGAAAGAACCCCTGGGCCTTCACTGCATCGAGCAGCCCTGCCGGGTCGCGGCGCAGGTCGGCACCCGACATCCGCGCCAGCCGCATTTCCGCTTCGCCTTGCGGTCCGATGATCGCGGCCACCAGTTGCTGACGCTTCATCGCCACCTTCATCGGGTCGGCGCCATAGATCAGCACGCCCGCCGCCGCCGGATTGGGCCGGGCGAACCAGCGGTTGGCCTCGGGGCCCGCCAGCTTCATTGCGGGGCGGCCGCGATCAGGCGGGCGACCACCTGATCGGCCAGAATCACCATCAGCCGGCGCCGGGCATCCTGTTCCGCCGAGAGTGTGGCGACGGTGGAGCCCGAGGTGGACCAGCTGGTGAAGCTTTCGACTGTACCCGAGGTGACGGTGGCGCCGGTTTCGGCGGCCACCAGCGCAAAGCTGGCACGGCCTTTCAAGGTGTAGCGGGTGATGGCGCCGGTGGGGGTGATGCCCGCGCCGACCGGGGTGGATACCACCGCCCAGTTCAGCCGGAACCGGGGGGCCGTGGCGCGGCCAAGCCGGTCTTCCAGACGGGCGGCAAAATCGAACCCGTCGCGGTCTTTCGGATCGGCCAGCGTGACCGCCCCGCGCAGCGCGGCCCCGGCACCGCCCGGGCCATAGGCCGGGGCAAAGCCGCACCCGGCCAGCGCGGCCAGCCCGGACAACAGGAAGAGTCGGCGGTCAGACCACGACATTGACGATGCGCCCCGGAACCACGATCAGCTTTTTCACCGGCTGACCGGCCATGAACCGGATCACATCATCATTCGCCAGAACGATCTTTTCAACCTCGGATGCCGGCATGTCGGCGGGAACGCGCACTTCGGCCCGCCGTTTGCCATTGATCTGCACCGGAAGCACCACGGTGTCGTCCACCAGCAGGGCCGGGTCCGCCACAGGCCAAGGTGCCGTGGCACACAGCCCCTCGCCGCCCTGCGCCGCCCAGATCGACTCGGCAATATGCGGT
>JAUXPG010000429.1 GCA_030683915.1 Gemmobacter sp. | reverse complement strand
CGGTGGATACGTTCGAACGATTCCGCGATCACTGCCTTGACGCCCAACAGCGCGGTGCCCTTGGCCGCCCAGTCGCGGCTGGACCCGGCGCCGTATTCGATGCCGCCGAAGATGACGAGCGGCACGCCCGCCGCCTGATAGGCCATCGACGCGTCATAGATCGAGGTCTGCGCCCCGTCCGGGCCCTTGGTATAGCCGCCTTCGACACCGTCCAGCATCTCGTTCTTGATGCGGATATTGGCGAAGGTGCCGCGCATCATCACCTCGTGCGCGCCACGCCGCGCGCCGTAGGAGTTGAACTCTGACACCGGAACCTGACGTTCCGACAGGTATTTCCCTGCCGGCGTGGTTCCCTTGAACGATCCGGCGGGCGAGATGTGGTCGGTGGTGATCATGTCGCCCAGCAGCGCCAGCACCCGTGCCCCGCGGATGTTCGAGATGACACCGGGGGTCCGGGCCATGCCCTGGAAATAGGGCGGGTTCTGGATATAGGTCGATCCGGCCGGCCAGTCATAGGTTTCGCCGCCCGACACGTCCACCGCCTGCCACTTGGCATCACCTTTGAACACGTCGGCGTATTTCTTCAGGAACGCCGCGCGCGTCACTGTCCGCTCCACCGTTTCGGCAACCTCCTGCGTGGTCGGCCAGATGTCGCGCAGATAGACCGGCGTGCCATCGGTCGCGGTGCCCAGGGGCTCGGAGACCAGATCGATGTTCATGTCGCCCGCGATGGCATAGGCCACCACCAGCGGCGGGCTGGCCAGATAGTTCGCGCGCACATCGGGGCTGATGCGGCCTTCGAAGTTGCGGTTCCCCGACAGCACGGCGGTCGCGACCAGATCGCCCTCGGCAATCGCCTTGGAGATTTCCGGCTGCAACGGGCCCGAGTTGCCGATGCAGGTGGTGCAGCCATAGCCGGCAAGGTTGAAGCCGATGGCATCCAGATCTTCCTGCAGACCTGCCGCCTCCAGATATTCCGACACCACCTGCGACCCCGGTGCCAGCGAGGTTTTCACCCACGGCTTGCGGGTCAGGCCAAGCGCGCGCGCCTTGCGCGCCACCAGACCGGCCCCGATCATCACATAGGGGTTCGAGGTGTTGGTGCAGGAGGTGATCGCGGCGATCACCACCTTGCCCGAGGAGAGGGTGTAACCCTCGCCCTCGACCGGCACTTCGGTGCCCATCGGGCGCTTGAAGGTGGCGGCCATCTCGCGGGCAAAGGCGGCCTTGGCATCATCCAGCGCCAACCAGTCCTGCGGGCGTTTCGGGCCCGAGATTGCCGGGACGATGGTGCCCATGTCCAGTTCCAGCGTGCTGGTATAGACCGGCGCATAGTTGGCATCGCGCCACATGCCGTTGGCCTTGGCATAGGCTTCGACCAGCGCCACGCGGTCCTCATCCCGGCCGGTGCCACGCAGATAGCGCAGGGTCTCGGTGTCGATCGGGAAGAACCCGCAGGTGGCGCCGTATTCCGGCGCCATGTTGGCGATGGTCGCGCGGTCCGCCAGCGGCAGGTGATCCAGGCCCTCGCCGTAGAATTCCACGAACTTGCCCACCACGCCATGCTTGCGCAGCATCTGCACGACCTTGAGCACAAGGTCGGTGGCCGTGGTGCCTTCGACCATCTGGCCGGTCAGCTTGAAACCCACCACTTCGGGGATCAGCATCGACACCGGCTGGCCCAGCATGGCCGCCTCGGCCTCGATCCCGCCGACGCCCCAGCCCAGCACGGCCAGACCGTTGACCATGGTGGTGTGGCTGTCGGTGCCCACCAGCGTATCCGGATAGGCCACCAGTTCGCCGTTCTGGTCGGTGTCGGTCCAGACCGTCTGTGCCAGATATTCCAGGTTGACCTGATGGCAGATGCCGGTGCCCGGCGGCACCACGCGGAAGTTCTGGAACGCGGTCTGGCCCCACTTCAGGAACTGGTAGCGTTCCATGTTGCGCTCGTATTCGCGGTCCACGTTCAGCTGGAACGCGCGCGGGGTGCCGAACTCGTCGATCATCACCGAATGGTCGATGACCAGATCCACCGGAACCAGCGGGTTGATCTGCTTCGCGTCGCCGCCCAGCCCCTTGATGCCGTCGCGCATGGCCGCGAGGTCCACCACGGCGGGAACGCCGGTGAAGTCCTGCATCAGCACGCGCGCCGGACGATAGGCGATTTCGCGGCTGGATTTGCCACCCTGCTTGGCCCAGTCGGAAAAGGCGCGGATGTCATCGGCGTGGACGGTCTTGGCGTCCTCGAACCGCAGCATGTTTTCCAGCACCACCTTCAGCGCGGCGGGCAGCCGGGCAAAGTCGCCCAGACCGGCGGTCTCGGCGGCGGGGATGGAGTAATAGGCATAGGACTTGCCGCCAACCACAAGGGTCTTGCGGGTCTTGGTGCTGTCGTGTCCGACGGTGACGGTCATGCGAGGGGCCTCCTGGCTGGTCGGGCTGGCGGGGGTCCTTGGCCCTTGCGGGCAAGGAGTCGCGGGTGTTGTATGCAATTGTATGCCAAAAATCCAGACCCGATCTTGGGCAGTTCGTGACGAATTCGACCGGCTGCTGTCAAGTCCACAGAACCACGCGCCTGCCCACCCCCACGACACGCCCCGGCCCCGGGGAAATGACCCGCGGCAGGGGCCGGATCAGCCCACCAGCCCGGTGCCCTTGATGCCGTCGATGATGAACTGCACCGCCAGCGCGGCCAGCAACATGCCCAATACCCGAGTCACCACCAGCGTTCCGGTGCGGCCCAACATCCGCTCCAGCGGCGCGGCCAGCAGGAACATCCCGAAGGTCAGGCTCAGCACCGCCAGCATCACCCCTTCGACGATGACAAACCCCGCCCACCCGCCGCCTGCCTGCGCCGTCAGCAGGATCATCGACGCAATCGCCCCCGGCCCGGCAATCAGCGGCACCGCCAGCGGAAACACCGACGGATCGTCCAGTTCGTGCGGATCGGCAGGGTGGGTCTTGTCCTCGCGCCGCCGAGTGCGGCGTTCGAACAGCATGTCAAGCGCGGTCAGGAACAACAGCACGCCCCCCGCGATGCGAAACGCCGGAAGGGAAATGCCGATCAGGGTCAGCAACCCGTCGCCCACCAGGCCGAACACCGTCAACACCCCGGCGGCCACCAGCACCGCGCGCAGCGCAATCCGGCGGCGCAGCGCGGTGGTCATGCCCTTGGTCAGCGGAATGAACAGCGGCACCAGCGCGATCGGGTCGACGATCACGAACAGCGTCACGAAGGCGGTCAGCAAAAAGGCGGTGTCGATCATGCAAGGGGGTCCGGCGACGGTGACAGGTCCGTGACCCTAGCCGCCCGCCCGCCTTGCGCCAAGCGCGAACTGTGCGCTCAGCCCCCCGCGGCCTCCAGCCGTTCCTGCGCCACCAGCCACAAGGCCTCGGCCCGGCCCATCGCCACCTCGATCTCGGCGAACTTGCGGTTCCAGTTCTGCAATTCCGGCGCGCGCGAGTCGTCGTAGAGCCGGGGGTCGGTCAGCATGGTTGATACCGTGGCGCGCAACTCGGCCAGCTTGGTCATGCGCTCCTCGCATTTGCGCACCTCCGCCCGCAGCGCAAGCAACGCCTCGCGCGAGGGGCGTTGCCTGGCGTCCTTCGGCTTTTCGGGCTTGTCCGGTTTGCCGGGCTTGTCGGTGCGGCTGTCGCGTTCCAGCAATTCCGCCCGATAGGCTTCCAGATCATGGGCATAGGGCGCGACCTTGCCATCCTTGACCAACCACAAGCGGTCGGCCACCAGCCCCAACAGGTGCATGTCATGGCTGACCAGCACCACGGCGCCGGAATACTCGGTCAGCGCCACCACCAGCGCCTCGCGCGATTCGATGTCCAGATGGTTGGTCGGTTCGTCCAGAATCAGCAGATGCGGCGCGTCGATGGTGGCCAAAAGCAGCGACAGCCGCGCCTTTTGCCCGCCCGAAAGCCGCCCGACCGCGGTTTCCGCCTGATCCGCCATCAGCCCGAACCCCGCCAACCGCGCGCGCAACCGGGGCTGGCCTTCGGCAGGGCGCAGGCGCTGGACGTGCTGCAACGGTGTCTCGTCCAGATGCAGTTCGTCGACCTGATGCTGGGCGAAATACCCGATGCGCAGCTTGCTTGACCGTGTGACCTTGCCGCCCATCGGCGCAAGCTTGCCCGCCAGCAGCTTTGAAAGCGTGGATTTGCCTTCCCCGTTG
>JAUXPG010000411.1 GCA_030683915.1 Gemmobacter sp. | reverse complement strand
GTGGTCTTTGGCTACCCCGGCGGCGCCGTCCTGCCGATTTACGATGAGATCTTCCAGCAAAACGATATCCGGCACGTTCTTGTCCGCCACGAACAGGGCGCGGTCCATATGGCCGAAGGATATGCCCGGTCGACCGGAAAGCCCGGCGTGGTTCTGGTGACGTCGGGCCCCGGCGCGACGAATGCCGTGACCGGCATCGTGGACGCGCTGATGGACAGCATTCCGCTGGTGGTGCTGACAGGGCAGGTGCCCACCTTCATGATCGGCACCGACGGGTTTCAGGAAGCCGATACCGTCGGCATCACCCGGCCGATCACCAAGATGAACTGGCTGGTGAAGGATACCGCCAAACTGGCGGAAACCATCCATCAGGGGTTCCATGTGGCCACCTCGGGGCGGCCCGGCCCGGTGCTCATCGACATTCCCAAGGACGTGCAGTTCGCCGAGGCGATGTACACCGAGCCGCAAAAGGCCCGCGTGTCGCATTACCAGCCGAAAGTGAAAGGCGATATCGAGGCCATCACCCGCATGGTCGAGCTGATGGAAACTGCCGAGCGCCCGGTGTTCTATACTGGCGGCGGCGTCATCAACTCGGGCCCCGGAGCAAGCCAGCTTCTGCGCGAATTCGTTGATGCGACCGGGTTCCCGATCACCAGCACCCTGATGGGTCTTGGCGCCTATCCGGCCAGCGGCAAGCACTGGATCGGCATGCTGGGCATGCACGGTCTGTACGAAGCCAACCTTGCGATGCACGGCTGTGACCTGATGATCAACGTCGGCGCACGCTTTGACGACCGCATCACCGGCCGTATCGCAGATTTCAGCCCCGGATCGAAAAAGGTCCACATCGACATCGATGCCAGTTCGATCAACAAGGTGATCCGCGTTGACGTGCCGATCCTTGGGGATGTGGGGCATGTGCTGGAAGACGCGCTGCGCATCTGGAAGGCGCGGGGCCGCAAGGTCAACAAGGCCGGGCTGGCGAAATGGTGGGCGAAGATCGGCGAATGGCGCCGGGTCGACTGCCTTGCCTTCAAGCCGTCGGAAAAGGTGATCAAACCGCAATATGCCCTGCAACGCCTTGAGGCGCTGACCAAGGCGCACCCCAAGCGGTTCATCGCCACCGAGGTGGGACAGCACCAGATGTGGGCGGCGCAGTACCTCGGGTTCGACCAGCCCAACCGCTGGATGACCAGCGGCGGCCTTGGCACCATGGGCTACGGCCTGCCCGCCAGCATCGGCGTGCAGATCGCCCACCCCGACGCGCTGGTGATCAACGTCGCGGGCGAGGCAAGCTGGCTGATGAACATGCAGGAAATGGGCACCGCGATGCAGTTCCGCGCGCCGGTCAAGCAGTTCATCCTGAACAACGAACGCCTTGGCATGGTGCGCCAGTGGCAGGAGTTGCTGCATGGTGAGCGGTATTCTTCGTCGTGGTCGGAATCGCTGCCCGATTTCGTGAAGCTGGCCGAGGCGTTCGGCTGCAAGGGCCTCAGGGTCAGCGACCCGGCTGACCTTGACGACGCGATCCGCGAGATGTTGGCCTATGACGGGCCGGTGATCTTTGATTGCCTTGTGGAAAAGCACGAGAACTGCTTCCCGATGATCCCGAGCGGCAAGCCGCACAACGAGATGCTGTTGGGCGAGGCCGACACGCAGGGCGTGATCCAGGCGGCCGGCGCGGTGCTGGTCTGAGGGGGGCGCGCGGGGGCCGCAGCCCCCGCACCCCCGCCTCAAGGGGGCTTGCAGCCCCCTTGAGAAACCCCCGAGGATAGTTTTGAACAGAAGGGAGAGGCGTATGTCGCCGCTCAATATCAAGCAGGGCTCCACCAGCCACTCGGCCTATGACCTGCGCGACCCGCATGCCGAGGTGATCGAAAGCCACACGCTTGCCGTGATCGTGGACAACGAATCCGGCGTTCTGGCGCGGGTGATCGGGCTGTTTTCGGGCCGGGGTTACAACATCGACAGCCTGACCGTGGCCGAAGTGGACCACACCGGCCACCGCAGCCGCATCACAATCGTGACGCGCGGCACGCCGCAGGTGATCGACCAGATCAAGGCCCAACTGGCGCGCATGGTGCCGGTGCATGACGTGCGTGACCTGACGGTGGACGGCCCGTCGGTCCAGCGCGAGCTGGCGCTGCTGAAGGTCGCGGGCAAGGGCGAACAACGGATCGAGGCCTTGCGGCTCGCCGAGATTTTCCGGGCCAGTGTGGTCGACAGCACGCTGGAAAGCTTTGTGTTCGAAATGACCGGCGCGCCCGACAAGATCGACGCGTTCTGCGAGCTGATGCGGCCCTTGGGCCTGCGCGAAATCGCGCGAACCGGGGTTGCCGCGCTGGCACGCGGGGCCTGAGGCAGGGCCGTAGCCCCTGCGCGTGTCGGCGCGCAGGGGGTGTTCGAGCAGGGTGAGGTGCGCGAGGGGCGCATCCTCTCATGTGACAATCCGAAGAAATCTATTGGTCACCAGTACCTTACGGGCGCCAACACTTCGCTTGGATCAGCAGGCGAACCTGCGTCCAGCGGTTGCAGACGGCGCAAGGTCGCTCCGGCCCGAGGGCCCTTTTCAGGGGTTCCATGGAACCCCCGCGCCGGGTAGTTACTCCGCGCGAACCGGACCCCGAGGGAGGACACCCATGAACCGCCGCCAGTTCCTTGCCGCCGCTGCCGCCGCCGGGTTGGTGCCGGTGCCCTTTGCCCGGGCGCAAGCCGCGTCGGATGTGATGCGGGTGGTGTCCGAGGCTGGGCCGAACAGCTTTGACAGCTTTTCCCCCGGTGTGAACCGCCAGTCCATCCAGATCACCTGGAACGTCTATGATCGGCTGTTGCGTTTTGGCTGGAAGGACCGCGAGGATGGCACCCCGGCCTTCGATTATTTCACGCTTCAAGGCGAGTTGGCCGAAAGCTGGGCGGTGTCGGAGGATGGCCGCGCGATCACGCTTGTGATCCGCGAGGGCGCCACCTTCCACGACGGGCGCGCCGTGTCGGCGGCAGATGTGAAATGGTCGCTGGACCGGGTGGTGGCCAGCCCCATCGGCAAGGCGCAGTTTTCCTCGGGCTCGATGACCGATCCGGCGCAGTTCGTGGTGGTGGACGACCGCACCATCCGCATTGACCTGCCGCAGCCCGACAGGTTCGCCTTGCCCAATCTGGCGCTGACCTATCCGGTGATCGTGAACTCCGAACTGGCGCGGCAGCACGCCACCGCCGAAGACCCCTTTGCCGCGAAGTGGTTGCAGGCCAATCCGGCGGGCGGCGGGGCCTTTCGGGTCGAGGCGGCAACTTTGGGTGAACGTGTGGTGTTCGCCCGCTTCGACGACTGGCGGTCCGGTCCGCGCCCCGCGCTGCGGCGGGTGTTGTGGCAGGTGGTGCCCGAGGCGGAAACCCGGATCGCGGCGCTTCAGCGTGGCGAGGCCGACATCATGCAGGATGTGGCACCGAAGGATGTGGCCCGCATTGCCGAAATGGATGGCGTCCGGGTGGCAGGGGTGCCGACGCAGGCGTTCCAGTTCATCGGAATGAACACCCAGATCGCGCCGTTCGACAACCCGCGCGTGCGCCAGGCGATTGCCGCCGCCTTGCCCTATGACGCCATGTTCACCGCCGCCTTGCACGGGCGCGGCCAGCCACTGTGGGGCGACGACCCCGACGCGGGCCTGCGGTTTCCGCAACCGATGGGCTATGCCACCGACCTTGCCCGCGCCACCGCGCTGATGGAAGGGGTGGGGCCGCTGACCGTGCCCTTCGCCTTTGATCTGGGGCAGGCGGCGGTGGCCGAGCCGGTTGCCATTTTGCTGCAAGAGGCGTTGGGCAAGATCGGCATCACCGTCGAGATAGAAAAAGTACCTGCGGGGCAGCTTGGCAGCCGGTTGCAGGACAAGGCGGTGCCGTTCTTCTTTGAAGGCTCGATCGCGTTTCTGGCCGACCCCGATTATTTCTTCCGCATCTTCTATCACGGCGCGACGCGGTGGAATTTCGGCAGCTACGACAACCCGGAATTCGCGGGACTTGTCGAGCGCACCCGCCACCAGACCGACAGCGCAGCCTATGCGGCGGATGTGGCGCGGATGATCGCGCTGGCCAAGCAAGACCTGCCGGTGATCCTGCTCTGGCATCCGACGCTGGATGTGGCGATGCGGGCGGATGTGGCGGGCTACGGGTTTGCCTTTCACCGCATGCTGGATCTGCGTCCGCTGGCGCGGGGCTAAGGCGGGTGGTGCGGCTTTCGCCGACGGCGGCGGGCATCGGGCTGGCGGTGCTGACCGCGCTGATCTTCAGCGCACTGGACGCGCTGGCCAAGGCGCTGGTGGCCGAGGTTCCGGCGGTGCAACTGGTCTGGGCACGTTATGCCGGGCAGACCGTGATTGTGGCGTTGCTGTTGGCGCCGCGCTGGCGCACCGGGTGGCGCACGCGGTATCCGCGCCAGCATGCCCTGCGCTCGGTCTTTCAGTTCGGGGCAACGGCGCTGTTCTTTTCCTCGCTTGCTCATATCGGCTTGGCCGAGGCGACGGCGATCATGGATATCGCGCCGGTGCTGATCTCGCTGGGGGCTTCGGTGTTTCTGGGCGAACGGTTGGGCCCGCGCCGGTTGGCCGGGGTTCTGGTGGCGCTCGCAGGGGCGATGATCATCATCCGGCCGGGGCTTGGGGTGTTCTCCTCGGCGGCGATGCTGCCGGTGGGGGCGGCGGTGTGCTATGCCGGATATGCCATCATCACCCGCAAGGTCGGCGCGGACGAGCCGGTGTTGACCGCGCTGTTCTACACCGGACTTCTGGGCACGGTGATCACTTCGGCTCTGGTGCCGTGGGTCTGGAAGCCGGTTGCTGGGTGGCACTGGATCGGCATGGCGGGGTTGGGCGTGCTGGGCGGTGCGGCGCAATACTGCATGATCCGGGCCTATTCGCTGGCCGAGGCGTCGGTCATCGCGCCTTTCGGCTATGTCGGCTTGCTGTTTGCCACGCTTTGGGGGGTTGGCCTGTTCGGCGAGGTACCGGACCGCTGGACTGTGGTCGGCGCGCTGGTCATCGTGGCGGCCGGGTTGTATGTCTGGCACCGTGAGACGCGGGGCGCACGGGGCGGATAGCATGGCATCGGGCTGGCGCGACAGGGTGCAGACGGGGCTCGTGCGCGGGCTGATCGGGTTGGCGCTGGCGTTGCCTTACCGCTGGCGGGTGCCGGTGTTCGGCTGGGCGGTGGCGCGGCTTGTGGCGCCGCTGGCGGGGTGGCCTGCGCGCATACGGGCCAATCTGGCGCTGGTCTGGCCCGATCTGCCGCAGGCCGAGGTGGCACGGTTGTGCCGCGCGGTGCCCGACAGCGTGGGGCGCACGGTGATCGAGATCTTCTCGGGCCGCGAGTTCATCGCCCGCGCGGCGGCCACACCGCCGACCGGGCCGGGGGTGGCAGCACTCGAGGCCGCGCATGCCGCGGGGCGCCCGGTGGTGCTGGTGACCGGGCATTTTGGCAACTACGACGCCTCGCGCGCGGCGCTGGTGGCGCGCGGCTACCGCGTCGGCGCGCTTTACATGCCGATGACGAACGAAAGCTTCAACCGCATCTATGAAGCCGCCATCGGCCGGATCGGGCAACCACTGTTTCCGCGCGGGGCCAAGGGCCTTGGTGCCATGGTGCGGCATCTGCGCGGCGGCGGTATGGTCGGGATGCTGATCGACCACAACATGAGCCACGGCGCGCCGCTGGGGTTTTTCGGGGTCGAGGCGCTGACGGCGCTTTCGGCCGCGGAGCTGGCGCTGAAGTATGACGCGCTGCTCGTGCCGACCTATGGGGTGCGGCAGGCCGATGGCCTTGGGTTTGAGATCCGGGTCGAGGCGCCGATTGCCCGCGGCACGCCCGAAGCGATGACGCAGGCGCTCAACGATTCGCTGGAGGCGCTGGTGCGGCGGCACCCGGACCAGTGGTTCTGGGTGCACCGGCGCTGGAAGGGCGGCAGCGGGCGCAGGGTGCCGGGGCAAGCGGGGGGCCAGCCCCCCGCACCCCCCGCTCAAGGGGGCTTCCCGCCCCCTTGAGAATCCTCCGGGGGATATTTTCAG
>JAUXPG010000246.1 GCA_030683915.1 Gemmobacter sp. | reverse complement strand
GCATCAAGGCCCAGCCGACGCGCCGCGACGGCATAGCGGCGGCCAAGCAGTTCGGCCCAAATCCCCTGCCCGGTCATGCGGGTGCCAAAGTCGGGGTCGTAATCGCGGCCGCCGTGCATTTCGCGCACGCGGTTCATGACATGGGCGGCGCGGCCCGGTTCGTGGGTCGCCAACCAGTCGCGAAACAGCGGCGCCACCTCGAGCGGCAGGCGCAGCGCGATGAAGCGCGCGGCACTGGCGCCTGCCTCGGCGGCGGCCTGCAACAGGGGTTCGAGTTCGTGGTCGGTCAGGCCCGGCACAACCGGGGCGATCATCGCGCGCACGGGGATGCCCGCATCGGCCAGACGGCGGATGGTGGCAAGGCGGCGGGCGGGGGCGGCGGCGCGCGGTTCCATCCGGCGCGAAAGGCCCGCATCCAGCGTGGTCAGCGAGATGCCAACCGTCGCCAGCCCCTGCGCGGCCATCGGGGCCAGCAGGTCAAGGTCGCGTTCCACCAACGTGCCCTTGGTCGTGATGGCGACCGGGTGGCGGTGGGCCGACACCACCTCCAAAACCTCGCGCATGACGCGGTGTTGCGCTTCGCAGGGCTGGTAAGGGTCGGTGTTGGTGCCAAGCGCGATGGTCGCGGGGCGGTAGCGGCGGGCGCGCAATTCACGGTCAAGCACGGCGCCGATGCCGGGCCGCGCCACCAGTCGGGTTTCGAAATCGAGCCCCGGCGAGAGCCCGAGAAACGCGTGGCTGGGCCGGGCAAAGCAGTAGATGCAGCCGTGTTCACAGCCGCGATAGGGGTTCACCGAACGGTCGAACGGCAGATCGGGCGAGGTGTTCCACACCAGCGCGGAGCGCGGCGTTTCCAGCCGCACCTCGGTCTGCAGCAGATGCGGGTCTTCGGGCAGGTCCCAGCCGTCATCCACCACGGCGCGGGCATGGCGTTCAAACCGCCCGGTGGCGTTGGACCCGGCGGCGCGGGCCCGGATGCGCAAGGACGGGGGCAAGGTAGGATCGGACATGGGATGCAGTATAGAACACAACCAGAACATTTCAAGCGGCATGTCGGCAATCGCCCTTGCCTGTCGGGGAATGCACGGGGTATGTCGCTAATCGAACAGTCCGGTCTGGCCTTTGGTCGCAATCAGGGGACAACGGACGCATCTTTGAGCAAGGCGCAGATCATGGCTGACGACGACGACATCATCCTCTCCGAACTGTCGGACGACGAGCTTGTGCTGCAGATGCACGACGACCTTTACGACGGTCTCAAGGAAGAGATCGAGGAAGGCGTCAACATCCTGATCGCACGCGGCTGGACACCCTATGACGTGTTGACCAAGGCGCTGGTGGCGGGCATGACCATCGTCGGCGCCGACTTCCGCGACGGCATCCTGTTCGTTCCCGAAGTGCTGCTGGCCGCCAACGCGATGAAGGCGGGGATGTTCATCCTCAAGCCGCTCCTGGTGGAAACCGGCGCACCGCGCATGGGCAAGATGGTGATCGGCACCGTCAAGGGCGACATCCACGACATCGGCAAGAACCTTGTGGCGATGATGATGGAAGGCGCAGGCTTCGAAGTGCGCGATCTGGGCATCAACAACTCGGTCGAGAAATACATCGAGGCGCTGGAAGCCGACAAGCCCGATATCCTTGGCATGTCGGCGCTGCTGACGACCACGATGCCCTACATGAAGGTCGTGATCGACACGCTGAAGGAAAAGGGCATGCGCGAGGATTACATCGTGCTGGTCGGCGGCGCCCCGCTGAACGAGGAATTCGGCCGCGCCATCGGGGCCGACGCCTATTGCCGCGATGCTGCGGTTGCGGTGGAAACCGCCAAGACCTTTGTCGCGCGCAAGCACAACCGCATGAGCGCCTGATCCGATCGGCCGCGGGGGCTCTGCCCCCGCACCCCCGGGATATTTGGATCGAAGCGAAGGCGGGCGCGATCAGGGGGTAAGAACCAGCCGGTCGCGCGCCATCTCGACCCGGTCGAAGCGGTTGAGAAACTCCATTCCCAGCAACGAGATGTCGAGCGGGCCGTCCCCCACCCATGCGGGCAGGTCGCCCATCGGCTGGCCTTCAAGGCGTACGCCCGGAAGGGTGACGCGGGCGGTGCGGATGGTGCCGTTGGCCGTGCGGGCCTGACCGATGTAGGCCAGCGCGCGCCGGTCGATGCCAAGGCGGTCGGCATCGCGGTCGCTGAGCACGATGGCGGTGGCGCCGGTGTCGACCATGAAGCGCACCGGGGTGCCGCCCACGTCGAGGGTGAGGTAGAAGTGATCGTCGGGCGCGCGTTGCACCACGATCTGGTCCGCTCCCTGCTGCGCCAGCACCGTGCGCTGGCCCGACGGCGCGAAATCCTGCCAGAGCCCGTAAGCTGCGGCGACACCTACAAAGATCAGCATCCATGCCAGCGCCTGACGTGCCATCTGGCCCATGCGGCCCCGGCTTTCGATCACCAGCCAACCGGCGATAGCCGAGCCCAGGATGATGAGATAGGCCAGTCTGGCAAAATCGTCCCCGGTCATGCGACGCCCCCCTTGGCCCGATATGGGGCCGGGGGGGCGCGGTTGCCAGAGGGCGGAATCATTCTTCGGCGCTGTCCTCGGCCTCGGCAGCAATGCGGGCGACGGAGGCCACCTCTTCGCCCGAGCCGTTCAGATCAAGCACCTTCACACCGCCGCCCGAGCGGGCCATGAAGCGGATGCCTTCGACCGGAATGCGGATCGACTGGCCGGAACTGGTGGCGAGCATCACCTGATCGGACATCTCGACCGGGAATGCCGCGACCAGCGGGCCACCCCGGCGCGCGGCATCGGTGGCGCGCACGCCTTGCCCGCCGCGGCCCGAGACGCGATAATCGTGGCTGGAGGTGATCTTGCCCAGCCCCCCTGCCGTGATGGTCAGGATCAGGTCTTCGGCGGCCGACATTTCCGCGTAGCGTTCGGGCGAAAGCTGCCCGGCCTCGGCCACCTCGTCCTCGTCATCCGCCTCGGCCGCGTCGTCCAGCGCACCGGCCACAAGACGGCGCTGCTTGAGATAGGCGTCGCGCTCTTCCGGTTTCGCGTCGAAGTGGCGGATCACCGCCATCGACACCACCCGGTCATCCTCGGCCAGACGCACGCCGCGCACCCCGGTCGAATCGCGGCCCTTGAACACCCGCACATCGGTGGTGGGGAAGCGGATGGCGCGGCCCTGGCGGGTGACCAGCATCACGTCATCGGATTCGTCGGCAATGCGGGCGTTCACCAGCGACACCCCTTCGGGCAGCTTCATCGCGATCTTGCCGTTGCGCATGATGTTGGTGAAGTCGCTGAGCGCGTTGCGCCGCACGTCGCCATCCGAGGTGGCAAAGACGATCTGCAGATTGTCCCATTCGAGTTCCGGCGCATCCACCGGCATCAGCGCGGCAATGGAAACGCCGGGCTGGATGGGCAGGATGTTGACGATGGCCTTGCCCTTGGCGGTGCGGCCCGCCAGCGGCAGGCGCCAGCATTTGAGCTGATAGACCATGCCATCGGTGGTGAAGAACAGGAGCGCGGTGTGAGTGTTGGCCACGAACAGCGTGGTCACCACATCGTCTTCCTTGGTCTGCATCGACGACAGCCCCTTGCCGCCGCGCCGCTGGGCGCGGAATTCGGCCAGGGGTGTGCGCTTGATGTAGCCGCCCGAGGTGATGGTGACCACCATATCCTCGCGCTCGATCAGGTCCTCGTCTTCAAGGTCGCCGCCCCATTCCACGATCTCGGTGCGGCGCGGCACGGCAAACAGCTGTTTCACCTCGCGCAACTCGTCCGAGATGATCGCCATGATGCGCTCGCGCGACCCGAGGATGGCAAGATAATCCTTGATGCGCGCGGCCAGATCCTCCAGCTCGTCCGTGACTTCCTTGACGCCCAGTTGGGTCAGCCGCTGGAGCCGCAGATCGAGGATGGCGCGGGCCTGGGTTTCCGAGAGGTTATAGGTGCCGTCGTCGTTGATCTTGTGGGTCGGGTCATCGACCAGCCGGATGTAATCGGCGATTTCGGCAGCGGGCCAGCGGCGGGTCATCAGCCGTTCGCGGGCCTCGGCGGCATCGGCACTGGCGCGGATGGTGCGCACCACCTCGTCCACGTTCGACACCGCCACGGCCAGACCGCACAGGATATGGCTGCGGTCGCGTGCCTTGTTCAGTTCGAACGCCGTGCGGCGCACGACAACTTCCTCGCGGAAGGCAATGAAATGCGTGAGAAAATCGCGCAGCGCCAGCGTTTCGGGCCGGCCCCCGTTCAAGGCCAGCATGTTGCAGCCAAAGCTGACTTGCAGGGTGGTGAATCGGTAAAGCTGGTTCAACACCACATCGGGCGTCGCGTCGCGCTTGAGTTCGATCACCACGCGCACGCCGATCCGATCGGATTCGTCGGCGATGGCGGAAATCCCTTCCAGCCGTTTCTCGCGCACCAGTTCGGCGACCTTCTCGATCATCGCGGCCTTGTTGACCTGATAGGGAATCTCGTCGACCACGATGGCGAAACGGTCCTTGCGCACCTCCTCGACATGGGTTTTTGCCCGGATCAGGACCGAGCCGCGCCCTTCGAGATAGGCCTTGCGCGCGCCGGACCGGCCAAGGATGGTGGCGCCAGTCGGGAAATCGGGGCCGGGAATGATCTCCATCAACCGCTCGGATGACAGGTCAGGGTTGTCGATCAGCGCCAGCGTGCCATCGATCACCTCGCCCAGGTTGTGCGGCGGGATGCGGGTGGCCATGCCGACGGCGATGCCTTCGGCGCCGTTGACCAGCATGTTCGGGAATCTGGCAGGCAGCACAACGGGTTCGCGGTCTTTCCCGTCGTAGTTGTCCTGAAAATCGACCGTATCCTTGTCGATGTCGGCCAAGAGGAAGCTGGCGGTTTTCGCCATGCGGACCTCGGTGTAGCGGAACGCGGCAGGCGGGTCGCCGTCCATCGAGCCGAAGTTGCCCTGACCGTCCAGCAGCACGAGGCTCATGGAGAATGGCTGCGCCATACGCACCAGCGCGTCATAGATCGCCGAGTCGCCATGGGGGTGGTATTTGCCCATCGCATCGGCCACCGGGCGTGAAGATTTGCGATAGGGCTTGTCATGGGTGTTGCCCACCTCGTGCATCGCATAGAGGATGCGGCGGTGCACCGGCTTCAACCCGTCGCGCAGGTCGGGAATGGCGCGCGACACGATCACCGACATCGCATAGTCAAGATAGGCCGTGCGCATCTCGGTCGAGATGTCGACCTGCGGGCCATGATGAACGGGGCGCTCCGGAAGTTCCGGTGCGGTTTCAGTATCTTCCGGGCGGTCGTTCACGTTGGCTCGATCTCTGTCTGACAGGGCTTGAGGCAGCCCCGGATTTGATTGGCGCAACTATACCCGATGCAGGGTCCAAGGTGCAAGGCAAGCCGCCCGCGCAGGGCTGGCAGCCGGGGAGCCACAGTGCCAACAGATTGTTTTCATTGAAAAACATCCTGAGTGTGGCATGATCATGCAAGGGGGAGATGCGCGAAAGGAGGTACCGATGCGCGACGGGCGCTCCGAAACCGAACTGATGCTCAAGGGCTATGGGCTGACCACGGCCGAGTTCTATTACCGGATGCCGGATTACCGGAATGTTCTCAACACCTATGTCTGGCAGGACTATGATCTTGCCCCGGACCATCCAAGGTTGTTCCAGTTCATCGAGTTCTGGCAAAAGAACCTTGAAGGCCCGCTGCATTCCGTGCGCTTCACCCATCGCAAGCTGATCTCGGCAGGCGAATGGCGCAACGTGGTTGGTGAATTCACCCTGCATTGACCCCTGAGGGGG
>JAUXPG010000383.1 GCA_030683915.1 Gemmobacter sp. | reverse complement strand
CCGCGGCGGACAATCGAACCCGACGTTCCTGATCGAAAGCGGCGGCCGCGCCTTTGTATTGCGCAAAAAGCCCCCGGGGGTGCTGCTTCCCTCGGCGCATGCCGTTGACCGGGAGTATGCGGTCATGAAGGCGCTGGGCGGCACCGATGTGCCGGTGCCCCGCATGCTGCACTTGTGCGAGGATGAAAGCATCGTCGGCACCGCATTCTATGTGATGGAGGGGCTGGAGGGCCGCGTTTTCCGCGACCTGACGCTGCCCGATCTGACGCCGCAAGGGCGGGCTGAAATCTATGACACCATGAACCGCACACTCGCCGCACTTCATCGGGTTGACTGGCGCGCGGTCGGGCTGGAGGCGTTCGGCAAAGCTACCGGCTATGTTCCCCGTCAGGTGGCACGCTGGACCCGCGCCTATGAGGCGACGAAATCCCACAGCATCCCCGCGATGGACAAGGTTATGCCCTGGCTGGCCCGCAACGTGCCGCAGGGTGACGAGGCGGCGATCAACCACGGCGATTTCCGGGCGGAAAACATGGTGTTCCATCCCACGGAGCCGCGCGTGCTGGGGGTGCTGGACTGGGAACTGGCGACCATCGGCCACCCGCTGCCCGATCTCGCCTACAACTGTCTGCCGTGGAACGTGCCGCCAGACTTTCCCGGCATCGGCGGGCTTGTCGGCCTGTCGTCGGATCACGGCATCCCGTCCGAGGCCGACTATGTCGCCGCCTATTGCGAACGGACGGGCCGTAAGGGGATTGGCGACTGGCATTACTACGTGGCGTTTTCGCTGTTCCGCACGGCAGCGATCTTGCAGGGGGTGCATGCGCGCGCCCTTCAAGGGACGGCCTCGAACGAAAATGCGCTTTCGGTGGGGCAACTCGCAGAGCAGGCCGCCGGGCTCGCATGGGAAGCGGCACTCCGCGACGGTCGGCAATAACCGCAGGGGGCGTCGTCGCCCCCTGCATTTCGGTCAGAGCGAGCCGACCAGATGCCCGCCATCGACGGCAAGCACCGACCCGGTGATGTAGGCCGCCCCGTCTCCCAGCAGCATCACCAGCGGCGCGTCCAGATCAGACAGCCGCCCGAGACGGCGCTGGGGGATGCGCGCGATCAGCGCGCGACCTGCCTCGGTCGCAAAGAAGTCGCGGTTGAGGTCGGTTTCAATGTAACCGGGCGCAAGTGCATTGACCCGGATGCCATGCCGCGCCAGTTCCAGTGCGGCCTGCTGCGTCAACTGCACCACTGCGGCCTTGCTGGTCGCGTAGGCTGTGACCTGTCCGCCCTGCCGCAGCCCGAGGATTGATGCAATGTTGATGATGCTGCCGCCGCCCTGCGCCGCCATGCGCGCCGCGACTGCGCGCAAGACTCGCCATGTGCCGGTAAGATTGGTGTCGATGATGCGGGTCCAGTCCTCTTCGGTCTGGTCCAGCAGGCGCACCGTTTGGGTGATGCCGGAACAGTTGACCAGCCCGTCAATGCGTTCGATCCCGGCCACACCGGCGGCGACGGACGCTGGATCGGTGATGTCCATCGCCAGCGCCCGCGCCTTCCCGCCTTGCGCTGTGATTTCGGCACAGAGTTCCTTGAGCACGTCGGCCCGGCGCGCCGCGGCAACCACTTCTGCCCCTTGCCCCGCCAGCATCGTCGTGAAATGGCGCCCCAACCCGGACGACGCCCCCGTCACCAAAACAGTGCGCCCTGTCAACATCTTGCCTTCTCCGTCATCTTGCCGGTTGACTCTAGCAATGGCTGCGGTATCAGTCAATCGACTAGGCGGTCGATAGTAATATGCCAAGATGGAGCCCCCCATGACCGATGCCGTGATCGTTTCCACCGCCCGCACGCCGATCGGGCGGGCCTATCGCGGGTCCTTCAACGTGACATCGGCGCCCGCCCTTGCCGCGCATGTGATGACTCATGCGCTGGAACGCGCCGGCGTTGCGGCGCCCGAGGTCGAGGATGTGATTTTCGGCGCCGCACAGCAGCAGGGCACCCAAGGGTTCAATGTCGCGCGACAGGCGGTGATCCGCGCCGGGTTCCCCGTGTCGATTGCTGGCACGTCCGTTGACCGGCAATGTGCGTCGGGGTTGCAAGCCATCGCGCAGGCGTCCCGGGCGGTGGCTTCGGGCGATCTGTCCATCGCGATAGCTGGTGGGGTGGAAAGCATCAGCCTTGTGCAGAACAAGCATTACAATCTGTTCCGCTGGCAAGATGACGACATTCTCCGCGACCGGCCCGCGCTTTACACCCAGATGATCGACACAGCCGAGATCGTGGCAGCGCGCTATGGCATTTCGCGTGCCGCCCAGGATGCCTACGCGCTCCAAAGCCAGCAGCGGACTGCCGCCGCCCAAGCTGCTGGCAGGTTCGACGCTGAAATCGTGCCCTTGGCGTCCCGGATGGAAGTGACCGACAAGGCCACCGGCGCCACCTCCGTGTGCGACGTCATGCTGGAACGCGACGAAGGCAACCGCCCCGACACCACAGCCGACAGCCTTGGCATACTGAAACCAGTGCGCGATGGGGGAACGGTGACCGCAGGCAACGCAAGCCAACTGTCGGACGGTGCCAGCGCCTGCGTCGTGATGACCGAAGCCGAAGCCGCACGCCGTGGTTTGGCGCCGCTGGGCCGGTTCCTTGGGCTGGCGGTCGCAGGCTGCGAACCGGAGGAAATGGGGATCGGCCCGGTCTTTGCCGTGCCGAAGTTGCTTGCGCGACACGGGCTGACCGTGGACGACATCGATCTTTGGGAACTGAACGAGGCGTTTGCGGTGCAGGTGATCTATTGCCGCGACCGGCTGGGCATTCCCGATGATCGGCTGAATGTCAACGGTGGCGCCATTTCGATTGGTCACCCCTATGGCATGAGCGGTGCGCGCATGGCGGGCCATCTGCTGATCGAAGGACGCAGACGTGGGGCAAAGTACGGCGTGGTGACGATGTGCGTGGGCGGCGGCATGGGCGCCGCGGGGCTGTTTGAAATCCTGTGACCGCAACTCGGGGAGGAGACGCGATGAATACGACAGCCGAGCCAGACTGGAAGGCAGCCGGACTGTGGCAGGACCAAGATCTTTGGGCCAGCTTTGCCACCGCCGCCGCCGGGCCGGGCCACGCCGCCACGGTGCAGGATGAATCCGATACCGTCACGCTGCCGGGCCTTTTGGACCGCGCGTTGCGCATTGCGGGGGGGCTGCGCGACGCCGGGCTTGAGCCGGGTGATGCCGTTCTGGTCCATTCGCGCAATTCGATCGATGCCTATGCCGCACTGCTGGCGGGCTTTTCGCAGGGCATCGTAGCGGTTCCGCTTCCGCCGATGTTTTCGCCCGCGCAATTGATCGCCGTTGCCACCAGTGGGCAGGCGCGGGCGTTGGTACTGCTGGAGGACGGATCGGCGGCGGTGGCCGCCGAAGTTCTGGCCGCAGTGCCAACGCTGATGGCGGCGTTTGTGGCGGACCCGGTCCCGGGTGCGGCCGACCCGCGGATGCGCCCGTGGGCCAGCGCCCGCGACGCAGCGCCGGTGCAACCGGCCCCGCCCGGCCCCGACGCCGATGCGCTCGTGCTCTATTCCTCGGGTTCGACCGGCGCCCCCAAGGGCGTGGTGCATTCGGGCAATTCGATGCGCTTCGCGGCAACCGCGCTGGCGCGGTTTCACCGCGTTACCCCGGCAGACAGAGTGTTGGTCGCGCTGGAATTCGGCTTTGTCGGTGGCACCGTGCTGGGGGCCATGGTCGCCCTGTTGACAGGGGCCTCGGTGGTGCTGATGCGCAAGTGGGATGCCGGACGCTGCCTCGAGTTGGTCGCGAACCACCGCTGCACCTATACCCTTTTGATGCCCACGCATGTCTATGACGTGGTGAACCACCCCGCGCTCGACAGCGCCGATTGCCGCAGCATGACCCGCGCCATCCTGGCCGGTGGCACGCCCGAGCAGCGACGCCGGGCCGAGGGCACCTTCTGCGGTGTTGCCTTGCCGATGTATGGCATGTCTGAATCGATGGCGCATTGTACCTGCGCGCCTGATGATCCCGCGGACGCCCGGCTGACCACCGATGGACGCCCGATTCCCGGCACCGAAATGCGCGTGATCACCGAAGATGGCCAACCCGCGCAGCCTGGCGACCAGGGCCGGGTGTTTCTGCGGGGGCCGAACCGGCTGCGCCGCTATCAGGCGCGGCCCGACCTCAACGCACAGGTTCTGGACGCCGAAGGCTGGTTTGACACCGGCGACAAGGCCCGGATGTCGGAAGGCGGGTTCATGACCTTTCAGGGCCGTGCGTCCGAGGTGATCCGTCGGGGCGGCGTCATGATCCAGCCGGCCGAGGTGGAGGCGGCGTTCCGCGATCTGCAAGGCGTGGCCGAAGTAGCGGTCGTGGGCATTCCGGACGACCGCATGGGGGAGCGCGCCTGCGCCTGCATCCTTCCCAAGGGCACGGCGCCTGACCTGGACGCGGTGCGCGCACATCTGCAAGCTGCGGGATTGCCGCGCTATCAGTGGCCGGAGCTGCTGCTCACGTTTACCGAATTTCCGCGCACCCCTTCGCTGAAGGTTCGGCGCGCCGATCTGACCAAACTGGCGCGCGAAAGGTTGGCAACCGCAGCGCAGGGGGAGACAGCATGACAAGCCGTGACGTTCTGGACTGCGACCTGATCGTGATCGGCGGCGGCATGGCGGGAATGACCGCTGCTGCCCGCGCCGCCGAAGCTGGCGCGCGCGTGGTGGTGGTGGAAAAGGCACCGCAGATCGGCGGTTCGGCGGTGCTGTCGGGTGGCTATGTGTGGACAGCGACCTCGCAGGCGGAAATCGACCGCCACGACGATGGCGACCCCGCCTTGCACCGCGTGGTGATCGAGGAATATCCGCATGTGATGTCGTGGCTCCGGTCACGGATGGACGTCGGAGCCCCGGTCCGCGCACTCTATGGCCGGGGCCAGCAGGTCGACATGTGGTCCTACATGCGCTTTTGCACCCGCACGGTCGAAGGCGCAGGCGGCTTTGTCGTGCCGGAGACCGAGGTATCGCACATCCTGATGGAAGACGGTGCCGTCGTCGGCGCCATTACCACGCACGCGGATGGAGATACCGAACTGCGCGCCCCTCGCATCTTGCTGGCAACCGGCGGGTTTCAGGCCGATCCTGACCTGCGCGCCCAGTACATCCACCCCGCGGCACGCGGCATGCGGCTACGTTCGAACCCGAACAGCACGGGCGGCGGGTTACGCCTTGGCCTTGCGGCGGGCAGTGCGGTGGCGGGGCCGAACAGTGGATATTACGGCCACCTTCTGGCGCGCGGCTGCCCGATGCGGGGGGATTCCGATTTCGTGCGCTACACGCAGTATCATTCCATCCACGGCGTCTTGCTCAACCGCCGCGGCCAACGGTTCTGCGACGAAAGCTTTGACGATCACGCCAGTTCGCATCTGACGTTGCGCCAGCCCGGTGCGGTCGCGCTGTTGGTCTGGGACGAGCAGGTGCAGCGCGAACACGGGGTGGTACCTGTCGTGGTGGGGGCCGAGGCGCAGGACCGTCACGCAAACGCAATGCTGGCCGGCTGCCCCGGCGGTGTGTTCGACAGCCTGGAGGCGGTGGGCGGCTTTGCCCAAAGCCTCGGTTATGACGGCGCGGCCTGCGTGGCCAGCCTGCAGGCCTACAACGAGCTGATGCGGACCGCGCCGGATCAGGCGGTTCCGCCCCGCGAAACCAATGCCCGGCCGCTCGACCGGGGCCCGTGGTATGTGCTTGAAGTGGACAGCGCCATCACGTTTACCTATTGCGGCCTCGCGACCGACGATCAGGCGCGCGCACTTGATCCGTTCGGCGCGCCCATCCCCGGCCTTTTCGTGGCGGGCGCCGACGTCGGCAACGCCTACCGCAAAGGCTATGCGGGGGGGCTGGCGTTGGCCGCCACCTTCGCGTTCCGCGCAATGCGAAGCGCAGGGTTCTGAAACGCCAAAGGCCCCGCGCTGGCGGGGCCTTC
>JAUXPG010000310.1 GCA_030683915.1 Gemmobacter sp. | reverse complement strand
ACCGCGCCGATGGGTTGCCAGTTGCGCGTCCGACCTGACCACCGCTCTGGCCGCGCCGCCCGGGCGAGTTCGTAGAGCTGATGACGGCTGGCCAGTAGCGCCCTGTCCTCGCCGCGGTGACGTTGGTCGGGCGTCACGAAGCGGATCGCACTGTGACGGTGCGCGGTGTTGTACCAGGTGGCGAAGCGCTGAACCCAGGCTCGCGCCGCCTCGATTGTCGCGAAGCCGCGTGTTGGCCAGTCAGGCGCGTACTTGGTTCGCCCTGAATAATGCTCATCACATTGATTTAGAATAGAAAAGTGACGTTTTGTCTCGGCTCAGACCGCAAGATTTTGTATGGTTACTGCGGAAACCCTGCAATTTCGGTTCTGGCCATGAAGCATCGTCCGCGCCCTGAGGAACAGGATGACCTGCTGCGTCCGCGTTTGATCGACATGATTGATGTGCGGCACGAGTTGGTGAAGCTGGCTGCGCTGATCGACTGGGGCGTGTTCGAGCGGGAGTGGGCGGGGTTCTTTCCGTCCCACAAGGGGCGGCCCGCGACGGAACCGCGGCTGGTGGCTGGACTGCTCTATCTCCAGCACGCCTACCGGCTGTCGGATGAGGCGGTGGTCGCCCGGTGGGTGGAAAACCCATACTACCAGCATTTCACCGGCGAGACATTTTTCCAGCATCGGTTGCCCATTGATCCTTCGTCGCTGACCCGTTGGCGCAAGCGCATCGGCGAGGAGGGCGTGGAGTGGATGCTGACCCAGACGATCCGGGCGGGTCAGAAGTCCGGTGTGATCGACGAGGGCAGCGCCAAGCGCGTCGCCGTCGATACCACAGTGATGGAAAAGAACATCGCCCATCCCACGGACGCCCGCCTTAATGAGCGGGCGCGCGAACAACTGGTGGACCTCGCGCAAGAGGCCGGGGTGGACCTGCGGCAAAGCTATGCGCGCCTTGCCCCGCGACTGGCGCTACAGGTGGGCCGTTACGCCCATGCCAAGCAATTCAAACGGATGCGTAAGGCCTTGAAGAAGCTCAAGGGCTATACCGGCCGGGTGATGCGCGACTTGCGCCGTCACCTCGATGACATCCCCGAAGGCGGCCTGCGGGATCGGATCATCGTCAAGCTCGCTCTGGTCTCGCAGCTCCTGCATCAGCAGCCCAAGGGTAGCGACAAGATCTACGCCCTGCATGAGCCCGACGTCGACTGCATCTCCAAAGGCAAGGCCCGCGTGCGATATGAGTTCGGCTGCAAGGTCAGCGTGGCCACCACGCTGGACGAGGGCTTTGTCGTCGGCATGCGCAGCTTTCCGGGCAATCCATACGACGGTCACACCCTCCGACCGGCGCTCGAACAGGTGGAAATCCTGACCGAGCAGCGACCCGAACTCGCCGTCGTCGACCGCGGATATCGCGGCCACGGTGTTGAAGCGACCCGCGTCCTGATCAGCGGAACCCGCCGCGGCCTCACACCAAAACTGATTGCTGACATCCGCCGCCGCAGCGCCATCGAGGCTGAAATCGGCCACATGAAGACCGACGGTCGTCTGTCACGCTGCCCGCTGAAAGGCACGATTGGCGATGCCCTCTTTGCCGTCCTCTGCGCCTGCGGCCACAACATCCGCAAGATCTTGGCACACCTCAGGGCTTGGCTTGCTTGGATCATCGCTACCCTTTGGAGCGCACAAACTCCACCAGATCGCCAGCATCACACCGTCATAACAGCCTGATCGATTTGTTCAGGCCGAACCACTTCATATCCAAGGTGGTGCAGCAGATTTTGATTTGAAATCAATGGCTTCACCACCTGCACCACCTGCACCACCTGTTTGATTACATTCATGTGCAGAGATAAAAGCAGTGGGGATATACGCACCTATAGGAAAGAAAGAAAGAAAGTTAGTGGTGCAGGTGGTGTAGGTGGTGATGCTATTGAAATATATGGCTTCTTCCCTGCACCACCTTCGAGCGGTGGTGGTGCACCGGTCCGAGGTGGTGCATTGCCGGTCTGGCGGACCGCAAGACATGCGCCCCTGCGGATGCCTCCGCGACGTTTGATACAGGGATCATCTCTCGTCAGACCGGAACGCAAAGCCCTCCGGCATCGGTCGATCGCGCCCTTCGGCAAAGTCCAGAAGATAGCCGATGATCTCCGCCACCGGCTTCCAATGCTCGGGCGGCACCATCTGGTCGATCTCCACTCCCGCAAAGAGCGCGCGGGCCAGAGCGCGGTTCTCGATGATCGGGATGTCGTGCGCTTGCGCGATCTCGCGGATCCGGGCCGCCATCAGGTCAGCGCCCTTTGCCACACAGACAGGGGCGAGGTCTTCGCCTGGTCGGTAGCGCAAGGCGACGGCATAATGGGTCGGGTTCGTCAAGATCACATTGGCCAAGGGAACCGCAGTGGCGATGCGCGCCCGGGCCCGCTCGCGCTGGATTTGTATCCGGCGGGCCTTGAGATAGGGGTCGCCTTCGCTTTCCTTGTGCTCGTCACGGATATCCTTGTGGCTCATGCGCTGGCCTTTGCGCCATTGAGCGCGCTGCCACAGGATGTCAAACCCTGCGACGAAGAACAGGAAGATGAGCGTGAGCAAAAGCATGCGACCGGCACCTTGCAAGGTGAGCGCAGGCAGGATTTCCGAGCCGATCCAGGCGACACCAAGCTGGGGGAGAATGGCGTCCCGGCACACGATATAGCCGATCCAGCCCACGGTCAGCACCTTCAGGCTCGAGCGCAGGAAGTCCACGAGATTGCGCAGCGAGAAGAGCCGCTTGATCCCGCCCAGGAGCGAAATCTTCGACGCCTTGGGCCGGATGCGATCAAGCGACACGACGATGTCGCCCTGTAAGGCCACCGCCAGCAAGCTGGTCAGGATCATCAAGCCAAACAAGGGGGCCAGGATGGCGCCCGCCGCAAGCACCTGGTCGAGGACAAGAACGCGCAAGCCGCGCAAGGCCTGCTCCTCGGCGCCCAGATCGATCCGTCCAGCCGCAGACAGCGGCGCGAGCAGGGCCGCCATCAGGCGGGGCCCGAGCGTCGGCAACACGAAGGCTCCGGCCAGCGCCAACGCAAAGACGGTCATGAAGGTGCCCGCCTCGCGCGACATCGGCACGTCGCCCTTCTGGCGCGCCTTGCGCAGCTTCTGCTCGCTTGGCTCTTCGGTCTTGTCGCTCTTGTCCTGATCCTCTGCCATGGGTCAGAACACGAAGGCCGAAAGCCATTCGGCCATGAGATGATGAAACCCAAGCAGCATCTCGGGCACGGCGATCGGAAGAAGCAAGAGCACCCCCGCGATCAGGACCGGGGCGGCGACGAAAAACACCGCAAGGTTTGGCATCATCCGGTTGGCAAGGCCCATCGCAAGGTTGGCCAGGATTGCCATGACGAAGAACGGCGCCGAGATCGACAAGCCCATTCGCAGGCTCGCCCCCGCGACCTTCACCGCCTGGAGAGCCAGATCCTCGGGGATGATCTGCCCCGGCGGAAAGATGGCGTAGCTGTCCAGCAGCGCCACGAGGATCTGATGGTGCAGGTTCGTGGCAAAGAGCAGGGCCACCCCGCCGAGCAGCAGCGCGCTGGCAAGCACGGTCGCACCCTGAAACGCGGCAGCATCCGGCGCGGTCGCGTTCGAGAGGTTCGAGACCACACCCACCTGATAGCCCGCAAAATGCAGCATGGCGATAAGGGTCCGCGCCATCAGACCTATCCAGAGCCCGATCACCACTTCCAGCGCCAGCAAGGCCACAAGCCCGTCGAGACCCCGCGGCACGAGATCGACAACCGGCGTCGCGGGGGTCATGACGAGGCTCACCATGAGCGCGAGAAGGAGCCGGAACCGCATCGGGACATACGTCTCCCCGAAGCCGGGCAGAAAGATCATCGCCGTGCCGATCCGGGCGAAGACCACGAGGGGACTGACCGCGAGGCCGGTGAGGAAGGCCTCGATCTCCATCAGCGGCCGACCGTGCCGACGGTGCGCAGCGATGCCTTGCGGTGCACCTCGGCGTGGGAGATCACGGGCGTGTTGGGGCTGACGCGCTCGAGCATGGCCCTCACATGCGGGCGCAATTCGGGACTCACGAGCAGGGCCGGCCAGCTGTCACGCTGCGCATGATACTGGATGGTCTGCTGGGCCTCGAGGACGAAGTCCTGCACCCGCTGCGGCGACATCAGGAAGCCCGAGGCATCCCCATCCAGCCGGACGGCAGCGTTGAACTCGTTTTCCCAGCCATGCGAGAGCGTCAGGACCGACAGGAATCCGCTGCGGTCGGCCAGCGTCTCGCAGATCTGGCGCGACAGCTTGCGCCGCACATGCTCGGTCACGGCCGTGATGGGCGCGTTCGCGCGGGCCGCTTCGGAGACGGCCTCGAGGATGAGGCGGATGTTGCGCACCGAGACCCGCTCAGCCAGCAGCGCTTGTAGCACATGCTGGACCAGCATCACCCCGCCCGGCAGGTCCGAGAGCAGCTTTTGGTAATCCTTGTCCAGATCGGCCAGCAGAGCCTGGGTGGCCCCATGGGTCAGAAAGTCGGGGAGGTGATCCTTGATGACTTCGGTGAGGTGCGTGATGATCACGCTTTCCGGGTCGACCACGGTCAGCCCGGAGGACTCGAGCTCGCGGCCCACCGCTGGCTCGACCCAGGCGACATCGAGACCGAAGGTCGGATCCTTGGCGCGCTCGCCCTTCACCTCGACGGGACTGTCGGGCTGCAGCACGACCATCATCCCGGTCGCGCGGATCTGGGCGCGCGCCGCAGGCACGCCTTGCACGCAGATCGCGTAGTCGTTGCTGCCCAGGAACGGATCATCGCGCAGGCGGACCGTGGGCAGGATGAACCCATAGTCACGCGCGAACATCTGGCGCATCCGGCGGATCTTGCTGGGCAAGGCGGAGTCGATGTTGTTGATCAGCGGCACCAGACCCGCGCCCAGATCGAGACGCAGGGCGTCAATCAGCATGCTGTCGCGCAATTCCTCTTCGGGCGAGACCGGGTCTTCGGGCTTGGGCTGTGCTGCGGCCGCGGCGGCCTCTTGGGCTTCGCGGGCCTGCGCGCGCTGCATCCTGACCCCGAGGGCTGCCGTGAGGAATGCCAGCACGAGGAAGGTGAAGGTCGGGAAATCGGGGAGCAGTCCGACTCCTGTGAGCAGGAAGGCCGCCATGTAGAGCGCCTTCGGGAACCGGCTCAGCTGGGCAAAGACCGCCTCGTTCGCCGCGCCAACAGCGCCGCCCTTGGTCACGATGAGGCCGGCGGCCAAGGAGACGACAAGGGCGGGGATCTGGCTGACAAGCCCATCGCCAATGGTCAGCGTGGTGTAGGTGCTGGTGGCTTCCGACAAGGGCATGCCATGCTGCAGCACGCCGATCAGGATCCCGCCGACCATGTTGATGGCCGTGATGATCAGCCCTGCCACAGCGTCGCCACGCACGAATTTCGACGCGCCATCCATCGAGCCGTAGAAGCTGCTTTCGTCTTCGAGCTCGCGGCGGCGCCTGCGCGCCTCGGTCTCGTCGATCAGCCCGGCGCCGAGGTCGGCGTCGATCGCCATTTGCTTGCCGGGCATGGCGTCGAGGGAAAAGCGGGCCGAAACCTCGGCGATGCGGGTGGACCCCTTGGTAATCACCACGAAATTGATGACCACGAGGATGGCGAAGATCACGATCCCGATGACGAAGTTGCCCGAGACGATGAAGCGCGAGAAGCCTTCGATCACCCCGCCCGCCGCGCCTGTTCCGGTATGGCCTTCGCTCAGGATGAGCCGTGTCGACGCGACATTGAGCGACAGGCGCAGCATGGTCACCACGAGCAATACCGTGGGGAAGGCGTTGAGGTCGAGCGGGCGCGGAATCCAGAGCGCGACCATCAGGATGAGGAAGGAGAGCGTCAAGGAGATGGCCAGTCCGAGATCCAGAAGGACCGGCGGCAGTGGGACGAAGAGCACCCCGAGCACCAGCACGACCAGTGCCGCGAAGGCCACGTCGCGGTTGCGCAGGCCATACGACATCATGCGGGCGGCCATCGGTGTCGGCTTCGGATTGGCGGGCATGATTGGTCCTTCAGAAGGATTTCGAGAAAACGGGAAGCACGGGCTCGAGCGCCTGGCGACTGTAGATCGACCACACGGGCGCCGTGCCGACGTCGGCCTCGCGCGACCACAGCACCGGCGGCGCGGGCTGTGCAGGCGCAGGCAGCGCGTCTTCGTCGAGCAGTCCGGCAAGCGCATCGAAGGCGTCCCGGCGCTCGGCAATGACTGCGAGGTTGGCCATGACGCCGGCAAGATACCGGGCCTGAGCCTCGGGTTGCCCTGAGTGATACCTCCCGACCGCGCCGCGCCAATCGGCTTCAGGCCCTGCAAGCCCGGCCAGATAGCGCGCCGCATAGTCGACATTCGCGGCCGGATCGAAGGCTTGGGCGAGCGACACGAAGGCGTCCGGATGCCAGCGCAGGTTGACCTGCATGCATCCGACATCGACCAGCGGGTCGGCTGCCAGCGCCTTTTGCGCGAAAGCTTCGGCCTCGCTCGCGGTGGCAAAGAAATGGCCGCGCCCGGCGGCGTGGACCGTCCAGGGCCAGACGGTCAAAGTCTCTCCGCTGGTCATGCCCGCCTCTTGCAGGCCGATCGCGAGCAGGAGGCCCGCAGGGATGGCGTGACGCGTCTCCGCCGCGCGGATCTCGCGCAGACACAAGGTTTCCTCGATCCCGGTCAGCGAGCCTGAGGCGGGGCGCGGCAGATCGCTCGCCTCGGGCCGCTCGGGCGCACGCGGCGGGCCCCCCGCAGCGGCAGGGGCGGTGAGGGCCGGCACGCCGGACACGGCGGGAAGCGGGTCGGGTCCGGCGGGCTGCGTCGCTGCGGGGGCGGGGATTGCGCGCCCCAGCCGCAGCTCCTCGCGCCGCGGCCAGCGCGCGGCATCATCGCGACGCGGAGCAAAGCCTTCGGGCGCACGGTAGAGTCCTGTCCAGTCGGCCGCCGCCGGCGCAGGGAAAGCCACAAGCGCCAGCAGCGCGAGGCGCCCGATCACAGATCGCCCCGGGCGATCAGGTCGAAGGCCATCGTGCTCAGCTGCCGCACTTCGCCATACATGAAGGGCGCCGCGAAGAGCACGCACAAGAAGATCGCCACGATTTTCGGAACGAAGGTCAGGGTCATTTCCTGGATCTGCGTCAAGGCCTGGAAGAGCGCGATGGTCAGTCCCACCCCAAGGGCGACGACAAAGACCGGCGTGGATGCCAGCAGGGCCGCCATGAGCATATCGCGCATGGCGGTGTGGATGTCCGCGTCGAACATGGCAGAACCTCGGGGAAAGTCGTGGGGTAAAGCGGAAAGGGGGAATGCGATGCCGGATCAGACCGGCATGCGCAGGATTTCCTGGTAGGCCTCAACCATCTTGTCGCGGATGGTGACGATGGTGCGGACCGAGGATTCCATCGAGAGAATGGCTTCGACGACCTTTTGCGTGCTCACTTCGCCGGTCATGGCCTTTTGCGCCATGACGTCACCTTCGCGGATCGTGGCAAGCGCGGTGCTCGAGGCCTCCCGCACCATGGCGGTGAACCCCTGCAAGCCCGGTGGGGCCGCAGAAGGACTGGCGATCCCGCGGGGGATGGCGCCCAAGGCAGCTCCGGCAAAGGGCGAGGCGGTGGTGAGGGACGTGGCTTCGATCATGGGGGGGAATCCTTATTTCAGCATGTCGAGCATCAGGCTGCGCATTTTCCGCCCGGTCTCGAACATATTCATGTTGGCCTCATAGGAGCGCTGTGCTTCGCGCATGTTGGCCATCTCGATGATGGCACTCACATTGGGGGTCTTGACGAAACCTTGGGCATCCGCTGCCGGGTGCGACGGGTCAAAGCGGACAGGAAAGGCGCTCATGTCCCGCCCGGGAGGATCGGCGCGCACCAGGGCGACACCGCTTTCGCGCTCGACCATCTCGCTGAACGAGATCGTCTTGCGCCGGTAGGGATCAGCGCCGGGCGTACGCCCGGTGGCGTCGGCATTGGCGATGTTCTCGGAAATCACGCGCATGCGCTCGCCTTGGGCGCGGATGCCGCTCGATGCAATTTTTCGAATGGCGCTCAGCTCATCCATGATGACCTCACTTGCTGGTCAGCGCGAGACCGAGCAGATCATGCCCGCGCTTGTAGACCATGGTGGCAAGCTGGAAGGCCTCGGCGACTTCGGCGGCCTTGAGGCTTTGCTCTTCGAGCACGACATCGTTGCCATTGATGCTGACGTCCCAGCCGGGAGTTGCAAGGCGCGCGGCGGTCCCTGTCATGCTGCCGGTGATGTGGGCCGGATGGGTGCGGGCTAGGCCCGGGCTGCGACCACGATCCACCAGGGCGGAGAAGGGCTCGACGTCGCGAGCCTTGAAGTCGGGCGTGTCCGCGTTGGCGATATTCCGGGCGATCACGCTTTGGCGCTGTGCCAGCCAGTCCAGCCTGCGCGAGGCAAGCTGGAAGACACTGATCCCTGAAAGCTCCATGGCGCACTCCTCGTTCAAGCCTGGTCGGTCTGGCCTTTCCTTGCGGGACCTAGGACGTGCGGGCCCCAGCTTTCAAGGGAAATCTGTTTTTCCCCTCCTTTTGTCATGCCGCGCGATGGGGCAAAGTGCAAGCGCCAAGAAAGCCGTTGCGTGTTGATTTTCACCCAGAACTGAGCCGGTTAGGCGCATAATTTTCACTGAGAACTGAGCCATGTGAACCTTTCCCCGAAGCTGTGAGCGGCGGGGGCAACGGAGTGATCCACATGGGACTATTGAACATCATCCGCCGGA
>JAUXPG010000254.1 GCA_030683915.1 Gemmobacter sp. | reverse complement strand
CCGCCCCGGCGGCACGTTGGGCAAGCGTGTCCTGCAACGCCTGCCACCGGCTTTCGGTAAAGAAGTAATCGCGGTCCGCGAACGCCAGCCCCGCCTCGCGCGCGATGGCAAGCGCACCTTCCCCGATCATCAGCACATGCGCTGTCCGCTCCATCACCGCGCGGGCGGCAAGGATCGGGTTCCTCGGCCCGAAGATGCCCGCCACCGCCCCGGTACGCCGGTCGCGCCCGTCCATGATGCAGGCGTCCATTTCCTGCACACCTGCCGCATTATAGACCGCCCCGCGCCCAGCGTTGAACAGCGGTTCGTCCTCCAGCGCCATAACGGCGGCGGTCACGGCATCCAGCGCCGCGCCCCCTGCAGACAGGATGCTGCGCCCGGCCTCCAGCGCGCGGACAAGACCGGCGTGATAGGCGGCTTCCTTTTCGGGTGTCATCAGGTCGGGCAGGATCGTGCCCGCACCGCCGTGGATGGCCAGTGAATAGCTCATGTGCGCGCCTCCAGCCCGACGGTTGCGACGCAGTGCCGGGCGATCTGTTCATGGGTGGCGATCCAGCAGTCGCCCTTGTCAGCGATCCGTTCCAGCAGCGCCTCGAGGATGAAGATGCGGCTGCGGTAGCCGATCACATGCGGGTGCATCGTTAGCAGGAATACCCCGCCCTCGGCATGCGCGCCCTCGAACTCGCGCAGGAAGATGTCCAGCACATCGGCGGGCGGCGTATAGGGCCGCTGCGCGCCAAAGCGGTTCATCAGGAAATAGGCGGCGTCGTCACGAATCCATTCGACCGGCAGTTCCACCATACCCGTCGGCTGACCCTCGGCCACGATCTCGTAGGGGTCGTCATCGGCCATCAACGAACTGTCGTACAGCAGCCCCATCTCGCAGGCGATCCGCAGAGTGTTCGGACTGTAATCCCAGCTTGGGGTACGCATGCCGACAGGGCGCCGCCCGGTGATGCGTTCCAGCGTATCGGCCGAACGCAGCATCAGGTCGCGCTCCTGCGCCTCGCCCAGACCTGCGTTAAGCTCGTGTATCCACCCGTGGATGCCGATTTCGTGCCCTTCATCGGCAAGGCTTTGCTGTTCGTCGGGGTGCAGCAACGCCGCGACCGCTGGCACGAAGAAGGTGGCCTTTGCACCGTGCCGGTCCAGCACCTGACGGATGCGCCCCACGCCGCGCCGCGTGCCGTATTCGCCCCACGACAGGCGCGAGATCGAGGCGCCACCATCGCGCAACTCGTTCGTCTCGTGGTCGCTGTCGAACGAAAGCGCCACCGCGCAGCGCGCACCGCCCGGCCAATGCGGCGGGCGCAAGCTGCGCCCCGCGCGCACCCGGTTGACGAGCGCGCGCCAGTGATCCTCGGGCCAGTCCTGCGGCGCGGCGGTCATGCGTGGCCCCCGTCAACCTGTATGATCTGGCCCGAAACCCAGCCCGCCCGGTCCGACGCCAGAAACGCCACCATGTTGGCAATGTCCTGCGGTGCGCCAAGGCGGCGCATGTGGATGTTGCCAAGGATCTGCGTTTGCCGATCCGACCCGAAGGCCGCCCATTGCCGCTCGGTCGACGGGTTCGACAGCACGAACCCGGGTGCCACCGAATTGACGGTTATGCCATGCGGCCCCAGTTCCAGCGCCAGTTGTCTGGTCAGACCCACCAGCGCATGTTTGGCCGAACAATAGGCCTGTATTCCGGTCAGGCTGGGTTTCAGCCCCGCACCCGACGATATGGTGATTATCCGGCCCCCACCCGCGGCCTTCATCCCCGGCACAAGTGCCTGCACACACCAAAGCGTGCCTTCGACATTGGCCTGAAAGATCGCTTGCCAGCTTTCGGGTGTCACATCCTCCAGCGGCCCTCCGACCTGACCGCGCACCCCACCGGCAGAGCCGACAAAGCCGTGCACCGGGCCCGTCGAGAGGATGGTGGCGATGGTGGCCCGCACGTCGTCCCGGCTGCCAAGGTCGCAGACATGCTGTGTGACGCCCGGCAGGCCGTCCAGCCGCGCCATGCCCGGTCCGTCAATATCCAGCGCCGCAACCTCGGCCCCGCCATCGACCAGTTCGGCGACGATGGCCGCACCGATGCCCTGCGCCGCCCCGGTGACGACAAAACGCCGCCCGGCGAAGCCTATCTGCATACCGGCACCATCTGGTCCATCGTTTCAACCGACTGTGCGCGCTTGCCCTGTTCCAGATCGTGGATCAATTCCACCAGCCGGGCCAGCGCCGGGGTCGGCACACCAAGCTCTGCGCCAATGGGGACCATCGGGGCGATCTGGGCATCAACTTCGGTTTTGCGCTTGCGCACGGCCAGATCGCGCCAGATGCCGGAATGGGTTTTCGCGGTCTTGCGATTATGCGCGACCATCGCGGCAACCGAGGCGCGGGTGGCGGCATCGGGGGCATCAGGCGTATAGGCCGCAGGGTCGAACCCGTTGAACCCGATGGGCTTGATGCCTTGCGCGGCGGCCAGCGCCATCACCTCGCGCCCCAGCGCGCGGAAGACCGGGTAATGCTGCGGGCGTTCCAGTGCGTCCGACATGCTGTCGTTGGTCAGCGCGGTGGCGAACAGCAGCGCGCCATAGCCCAGCTTGCCCCAGAGATAACCCCAGATGTTGTCGGTCATCACCGCATCAGGTTCGACAAGCTGCAGCAGCGCGTGCATCTCGGACAGGCGGGGGGTAATCGAGCCATCCAGTTCGCCCACCGCCACCGCAGCGCGGTTGCCATAAAGCACCCGGCCCGGCCCCAGCCAATCGGCACCGAAATTCACGAAGCACCCCATGGTGCGCGCCGCACCCACCCGCCCCGCGATCACCCGCTCGTTCAGCCCGTTCTGGGCCGACAATATGTATCCGTCTGCCGCCAGATGCGGCACCAGCATCTCCAGCGCGCCTTCGGTATGGTGCGCCTTCACCGCCAGAATGATGCGGTCATAGGTGCCGGTCACCTGATCGGGCGTCACGGCGTCCAGAACCTCGGTAAACGCCTCGACAGGGCCTTCGATCTGCAACCCCGTGGTGCGCATCGCATCCACATGCTCGGCCACAATGTCGACCATCCGCACGGCATGGCCCGCGCGGGCCAGATAGGCGCCAATCACGCCTCCGATCGCCCCGGCGCCCCAGATCAGGATCGGTGCGGTCATGCCCAGTCTCCTTCCATCAGCGCGCGGGTTTCGGCCACGCCGGTTTCCCACAGCGCCTGCATGTCGGCGTCGGGCCGCTGGTAATAGCCGCCATAGTTGCCATCGCCCAAAAGCGCGCGCACCCCTGCCGGACCACGATCCTTCAGCCGGTCGAAATCGACCATCGGCTTGCGCTGGTCGGGCAGCACGCGGCCGGGCAGGCGGGTCCAGGGGAAATTCTCCATCCAGCTGGCGTGGCTGGCCTGCGGGTCGATCTCTTGCACCTTGGCCCAGGTTTTCGGCGCGTTCCACCAGTTGTGGAACCGCACGCGCGTGCCGGGGCGGTCGGCCATCCATTCCATTGTGACCGGCTGCACCGGGCTGTTGCCGCCGTGACCGTTGACGATCAGCACCCTGCGGAAGCCGGTGGCGTAAAGGCTGTCTAGGATGTCGCGCACCAGGGCTGCATAGGTGGCCAGCCGCAGCGACACCGTGCCGGGGAAGGCCATGAAATAGGGC
>JAUXPG010000191.1 GCA_030683915.1 Gemmobacter sp. | reverse complement strand
GCATGTTGGCCTGATACCCGGCAGCCGATTGCAGCAGGCGCGCCTGCGCCTCGGCGTCGAGCACCCGAACCACCTTGCCCGGCGCACCCATCACCAGTGATCCGTCGGGAATTTCCTTGCCTTCGGTAATCAGCGCGCCCGCGCCGATCAGGCAGCCCTTGCCGATCCGGGCGCCATTCAGAATGGTGGCCCCCATGCCGATCAGCGTGCCCTCGCCGATGATGCAACCGTGCAGCATCGCCTTGTGGCCGATGGTGCAGTTGGCGCCGATTACCAGCGGCGACCCCATATCGGTGTGCAGCACGCAGGTTTCCTGCACGTTGCTGCCCGCGCCTACGCGAATTTCCTCGTTGTCGCCGCGCAAGGTGGCGCAGAACCAGATGCTGGCGCCAGCCTCCAGCACGACCTTGCCCATCACATGCGCGCCCGGCGCAACCCAAGTGTCGGGGTGGATCTGCGGCGCATGGCCATCGAGCGCATAGATCATCTGGTGTCGAACTCCGTGTTCAGACCGCGGACAAAGGCCGACAGATCCGGCTGGCGGTCGCGTTTCAGCCGCTCGGCGGTGACGATGGCGCGCAGGCGATCAAAGGTGGCGTCGGCATCGTCATTCACCAGCACATAGTCATATTCGGCCCAGTGGCTGATCTCGTCACGCGATTTCGCCATACGCCCCGCGATCACCTCATCGCTGTCCTGCCCGCGCCCACGCAACCGGCGGTCCAGTTCGGCAATGGAGGGCGGGAGGATGAACACCGACACCACATCGTCGCGCATCGCCTGCTTGATCTGCTGGCCGCCCTGCCAGTCGATATCGAACAGCGTATCGCGGCCCTCGGCCATTGCCTGCTCCACCGGGGCGCGGGGACTGCCGTAGAAATTGCCGAACACCTCGGCATGTTCCAGCATGCCGCCGGATTCGACCAGCGCGCGAAACCCTGCGTGATCGTGAAACCAGTAGTGCACGCCGTCCTGTTCCCCCGCACGCGGTTTGCGCGTGGTGGCCGACACCGAAAACCGCAAAGAGGGGTCCCACTCCATCAGCCGCCGGGCCATGGTGGATTTGCCTGCACCCGAAGGCGAGGAGAGAATCAGCAAAAGACCGCGCCGGGGCATGAGTTACTCCAGATTCTGGACCTGTTCGCGCATCTGGTCGATCAGGTGTTTCAGGTCGAGCCCGATCCGGGTCAGCGCGATGTCACCCGACTTGGAGCAAAGGGTATTGGCCTCGCGGTTGAATTCCTGACTGAGGAAATCGAACTTGCGCCCGATGGGGCCGCCTTGCGCCAAAAGTGCGCGGGCGGCGGCGACATGCGCGGTCAGACGGTCAAGCTCCTCGGTGATGTCGGCCTTGAGCGCCAGCATCGCCAGTTCCTGTGCTACCCGGGCAGGGTCGGCATCGGTCGCCTCGGCGACCTTGGCCAGTGCCTCGCGCAGCGCCTCGGCCACCTTTGGGCGGCGCGCCTCGGCGGCGGCGCGGGCCTCATCCACCAAGGCCGCGATCTGGTCGATTTGCGTCGCCAGCACAGCCCCCAGCGCGCGCCCCTCGGACTGGCGCATGGCCTCGAAATCATCCAGCGCCCGGCCAAGGTCGGCCATCAGCGCGGCCAGCAAGGCGGGCGCATCGGTGTCTTCGGGGGCCGCCGTTTCGGTAACGCCCCGCAGGGCCAACAGGTCCGCCGGGCTGGGCGCAGCAAGGGTCACACCCGCAGCAGCGGCTGCCGCCTGGACCTTCGCCATAGCGTCAAGCGCAGCCGCCAGCGCCAGCGGGTTGACCCGCAGCGCCTCGGCCCCTGCCGCCCGCACCAGCCGCAAGCTGGCCTGCACATTGCCGCGCCCGATCTGCCGCGCCAGTTCCGCCCGCACCGCAGGTTCCAGCCCCTCAACCCAGTCGGGCAGCCGCAGGCGCAGGTCCAACCCTTTGCCGTTGACCGACCGCACCTCCCATACCCAGGAAAAGGCCGCGACGGTGCCGGTGCCCTGCCCGCGACAGGTCGCGAAGGCGGTCATGGAAACAGGATTGGTCATGGGCATCTCCAAACGTTCGGCAGCGTTGTAGCGGTTGCGTGTCCGGCGCGAAAGGTGGAACACCGGCAGCCCCGGCACCTACAGCCAGCGGAGTCTTGAAAAACTCCGCCCCGAAGCCTTGCAAGGCTTCGTTCCGTTGCCTTTCAAAGGAAACGCTCTACCCCAACGCCCGGGCCAGCCGGTTCAGCCGCGCGCGCTTGAGCAAAGGCCGCAGCGCCTGCGGTTGGCCCGACAGCGCCTCGGCCTTGGCACGCACCGTTTCAGCCACCTGCGCCATCACGTCCGGATGGTGCGATGCAAGGTCCCACAACAGCCCGTCGGGGTCCCGACGGGTCAGCCCTTCGGCGGCCAGCGTTCCACGCGGGAAATCGGCAGCATTGAAGGTGACAATGCCATCGGCGCCACAGGCAATGGCTGCCGCTAATACATGAAGATCATTCTCATCAGGTAGATGCAGGCGCAACGCGATCTGCGGCGCCTCGGCCACCTCGGCGCCGGGAAACGCGGTGCGCAGGGCGGCGATTTCTGCGCGGGCCATCGGTTCGGCGCCCGGCCCCAGCTTGCGCACCGCGCGCGCCCATTCTTCAAGGATGCGAGCCGTCCAGCACGGACGGAACAGCCCCGCCCCGGCCGCCCCGATCAGCAGTTCCCGAAGCACCGTCGGGAACAGCACGCAGGCATCCAGCAGGAGGCGCTGCGGCGCGCTCAGCCCGGCACCCCTGCCTTGACCAGCGCTGCCCAGATCGCCGCATCGCGGCCATAGATGTCGTTGCGGAAATTCAGCCGACCGCGCGCATCGGTAAAGGCCGTGCGGTAATCCAGATGCACCGGCACGGGGTCCTTGAGGAATATCCGCTCCTGACGCCCGGTATCGAGCACCTTGTGAAAGGCGCGCTTGGGGTCGTCTTCTTGACGCGCCAGCAGGGTATAGGCGAAATCGAACGGGTCATTCAGGCGCACGCACCCCGAGGAATAGGCCCGGTTTTCCCGCGCAAACAGATGCTTGTCGGGTGTGTCGTGCAGATAGATCGACCACGGGTTGGGGAACATGAACTTCACCTTGCCCAGCGCGTTCGACGCTCCCGGTGGCTGGCGCAGGTTGTAGGGAAAGTTCCCGGCCTTGTAGGCGGCGAAGTTCACGGCGTTGCGCGGCACCTCGCGCCCACGGGCATCGTAGATTTTCAGATGCGCCAGCGCGCCGGGGTTGGCCTGAAGCTTTGGCAGGTAATCGCGCTTGATGATGCCGGGCGGCACCGTCCAGTCCGGGTTCAGCTCCATATAGGTCATCAGATGGCTGAATTCCGGGGTGTGCTTTTCCGCAACGGTAGAGCCGACCACCGCGCGGGTGGAAAAGGTCACCTTGCCATCGTCAATGATCTTGGCGGTAAAATCGGTCAGGTTGACCCAGATGTGCCGACGGCCACGCTCGATATTCGCCCAGCGTTCGCGCTCCAGCGCAACGGTGACCGATTTCAAACGATCTTCGGGCGGTGTGTTGATGGCGGTCAAGGTCGTCTCGCCGGCCGCACCGTCAGCGGTCAGGCCGTGGTCAAACTGAAAGGCGCGCACGGCGGCCTGAAGTTCGGGACCATAGGTCATGGTGGCGGTCCGCCCAAGATAGCCCATCGCCGTCAGCCGGTCGCGCAGCGCCACCACCACCGCGCCGGTCGCGCCGGGCTTGAGCGACTTCGCGGGCACAGGCGCACCCCAACCGCCCGCCGCCACATCCGCCAGCAACCGCGCACGCGCTTTCAACAGGCGGGCATATTCCGGGTTGCGCGGGGCAAGGCCGTGCAGGAATCCCGCAGGGTCGGCCAAGAAGCCCGCCAGAATGGCTTCGGGCGTGGCGCGCGGCACGTCGCGCACCAGCCCCGGATCAACCGACTTTGGCACCAGCGCGCCCGAATGCAGATCGCGCGCGAAATCCAGCAGCGCGCGGGTCATCCGCACTTCCAGCCGCCCACGGTCGCCTTCGGAGCGCAGGTCGCGAAACGCCCGGCGCAGGGCCGCCGCATCATAGCGCGCGATCGGCAACGCATGGAGTGGCGCGGCATCCAGTGCGTTCAGCAGCGCCATGCGCCGCGCTTCGGCAACGGGGCCCTCTGCCGTCCACATCGCGGCATAGCCGCTGTCGCGATAAAAGCGCGCCACCGCGTCATCGCGTGCCGCTGCCGCCGCGAGCGCCTGACGAAAGCCGTTCAGATGCGGCAGCGCCGATTTCACGACCAGCGCGCCGCTTCCGCTTGCCAATCCGCCTGCCGACTGGGCCAGCCCCGGCATGCCAAGCGCAAGCAGCACAGGCACGGTCAAGACACAAAGGCGCAGGTGGAAAAGCGGCATCGGCAGACTCCCGGACAGCGAAAAAACCAAACATGGCCAAAGCGCAAGCCTTGGACCCCACACCCAACCTTGCGCATTCCCGGCGCCAGAGTCCACCGCCTGCGCGTGGCATTCCCCGTGTAGCGATGAACCGTTGTGGCACCGCCGCCACGGATGGGTCGATTTAGTCTGGAACAAGGGTCATCCGCCGCGTGTTCAGCAAGATTTTGCCTATTGGGCGTAGAATCAAACCTGCCAGCCGCCAGAAGGGTTGGTTGGGGAATCGAACCGTGCCATACATGCCGGGCATTTGGGGATGCACCTCAAGACGGAACGACAGGGGGCGCGGGCACTGCCGGCACGCAAACCCTGCGGGGACAGGCGAGTTAGAATGACCGAGACTGGTACGACCAATCTTGGGCGGCGCAAGCTGCTTGGGATCCTTGCGGCAGGTATCGTTACGGCGGCACCCACCTATTCCAATGCCTTCGGGTTTCTGCGCGGGGGCGGCGACATCCGCCGCGTGCGGATGTATTCGGGGCGCACCGGCGAAAGCCTTGACACAATCTACTGGATCGACGGGAAGTACATTCCTGAAGTCCTGAAAGAAATCAATCACTTCATGCGCGACGTGCGCACGGGTACCGTTCACAGCATCGACGCGCGCACGCTCGACATCATGGCAGCCGCGCACAAGTTGATGGATGTGTCCGAACCCTACATGCTGCTGTCGGGCTATCGGTCACCGCAGACCAACACCGCGCTGCGGTCGAACTCGCGCGGGGTGGCAAAGAATTCGCTGCACATGCAGGGACAGGCCGCCGACCTGCGGCTGAAGTCACGCTCGGTCGGGCAGATGGCCCGCGCGGCCGAAGCCTGCGCGTCGGGCGGGGTCGGGCGTTATTCACGGTCGAACTTCGTGCACATGGATTGCGGGCCGGTCCGGTCTTGGGGTGGATGAACGCTCTGCCACCCTCACGCTGAACAAAACCCGCCCGTATGGCGGGTTTTTTCATGGCCGCCTGCGATGACGCCGAATTGAATGCTGCACCAGCCCGTGTGCGCGGTTACACGCCGTGACGGGCAGCAATCTCGTCGGTCCAGCCCAAGGTCAGGCCCGCCGGGCCGCGAATCACGGGGCGCTTCATCAGCGTGGGCTGGGCGGCAAGCTGGGCCTCGGGCTCGTTCTCGCGCAGGAAATCCGACAGGCCGCGCCAGGTGGTGGACTGGCGGTTGATGATGGCGGGGCCGAACTCGGTCACCAATTCGGCAATCTCGGCCTCGGACAAAGGCGAGGCGCGCACGTCGCGGAAGGTCACTTCATGCCCTGCGGCCGTCAGCGCCTTCAGCGCCTTCTTGCAGGTGTCGCAGGTGGAAATGCCGTACAGGATCATGCCCGCTCCATTGCCCCGGTCACTCACCGAGAATCGCCTTCACATAGCCTTGGGTTTCCGCATAGGGCGGCACGCCGCCATGCTTGGCCACCGCTTCGGGCCCGGCATTATAGGCCGCCAGCGCAAGGCGCCAGTTGCCGAACCGGGCGTGCATGCGCGCCAGATACCGCGCGCCCCCGTCCAGATTCTGATGCGGATCGCTGATGTCCACCCCAAGCAGGCGCGCCGTATCGGGCATCAACTGCGCAAGGCCGGTGGCGCCCTTGGAGGACACGGCACCGGGGTTGAACCCCGATTCCTGCTGGACAAGGCGCAAGAACAGGTCCTCGGGCACGTTGTGCCGGGTCGCCGCGGCCCGCGCTGCCGCCAGCCATTCGCCTTTGTAACGCCCGGAATAGCGCGGAACCATCCCGCTGGTCGATGTGGTGGCCGTTTTTTTGCCCTTGGGTGTCAGCCGCGCCGAGGCGGCATATTGTTTGGACAACCGGCCGTCGAGCAGCTTTTTCTGTTGTGCAAACAAGGCGTCGCGGGATTTGGTCGTGCCCCCCGGCGACAGGCCTTGCGCCTGTGACGGCGGGGCCGTCAGGCACAGGCCCGCAAGGGTCACCACCAGAACGCTCAGCCGCATCTTGCTCCGCCTTTGCACCGCGATCTCGGGCGTCACTATAGACCGATTTGCAATCCGCGCCACCCCCCCGGCACATCGCGGGCCCGCGACCGATTGCAGGCCGGGGCGCGCCGGGGTATACGGTTTGTTCATCATGGCCGGGCAGACTGCGGCCGGCACGACAGCAGGGGGCATGCAGATGGCAGGATCGGTCAACAAGGTCATTCTGGTGGGCAATCTGGGCCGCGACCCCGAGGTGCGCAGCTTTCCAAGTGGCGGCAAGGTGGTGAACCTGCGCATTGCCACGTCGGAAACGTGGCGCGACAAGCAGTCGGGCGAACGCAAGGAACGCACCGAATGGCATTCGGTCGCAATCTTCAACGAGGCGCTTGGCAAGATCGCCGAACAGTATCTGCGCAAGGGCAGCACGGTCTACATTGAGGGCCAGTTGGAAACCCGCAAATGGCAGGACCAGTCGGGACAGGACAGGTACAGCACCGAAATCGTGCTGCGGCAGTTCCGCGGTGAACTGACCCTGCTGGGCGGACGCGGTGATTCAACTTCTGTTCCCAGCGACCCCAACGAGCGGCGGGATGAATACCAAGGTGGCGGGCGCGGGATGGACGGGCCTTCGGGCGGCGGTGGCCGGTCACGCGACCCCGGATTCGGCAGCGGCCGCTCGGCCGACTTCGACGACGAAATCCCGTTCTGACGGGCGCGGCAGGTGCCGCGCCCCTGCCCTGCCCCCGCACAAAGGCAAA
>JAUXPG010000086.1 GCA_030683915.1 Gemmobacter sp. | reverse complement strand
GCACCGATGTGGCAGGCCCCGGGGTAACGGCGCGCCATCGCCTCCAGTTCCGCCACCTGCGCGCGGGGCTGGCCGGGGCCTCCGGCGGGGATATTTGGATCGGGGCGAAGCGGGTCAGGGACAAGCGCCACCAGCATCAGGCCTTCGCATCCGGCCAGCAGGTCAGCGCGGGTCAGATGGCAGTCGCCCTTGTCCGCGCGCCGCTTGCCCAGCGACAGCAACCGCGACAGCCCGGCATAGCCCGCGCGGTGCATGGGCAGCGCCAGCCATTCGACGGCGCTGTCGGTCAGGACAAGCCGCGCGCCGGGGATCAGGCGCGGCAAGGGGCCGGAAGGAATGGCGAGCGGGGCATGGGTGCCGAAATCCTGGCGGCTGGACGGGTCGTGCCGCGTCTGCGACCGGATGGGCAGCGCGCCGTCGGCGCGGGCGCGCGCCAGTTCGCGCAAGGCGGAATGCGCGCGCACCACACCGGCCAGCGAATTGCGGTCGGTGATGGCGATGGCGGCCAACCCCAGTTCAGCCGCGCGCGTCACCAACTCCTCGGGGTGCGACGCCCCGGTGAGGAAGGTGAAGTTCGATGTGACGCACAGTTCGGCGCAGGTGACGGGGTCGGACATGCCGCATCACCTTGGCGTGAAGCGGGCACGGGGCGGAACCTCGGGCCGAGACACGCCGGAGCTGCGGGCATGCCGGGACACGCCCGGCACCCCAAAGGAAGTTCCAAGATGCACAAGACCTTTGCCCTGGCCGCGCTGACCCTGACCTTGACCCTGCCCGGTCTGGCCGCGAACCCTATGGTCGGCGGCGCGCCGATGTATGCCGACAAGACCATCGTGGAGAATGCGCTGTATGTCGTGGACGAATCCCGCGGCGCGTCGGAAATCACGATCCGCGATGTGAACCAGTCGAACGGCGTGATCCATGTGGTCAACAAGGTGCTGTTGCCAAAATAAGGTCCACCGGGGGGCAGGCGCGCGGCCTGCCCCCTTCGCTCTGATCCAAATATCCCCGCCGGAGGCCTCTGCCGGTGCCACCCGCGCGCCGGGGTCAGACCTGCCGCTCATGCCGCTTCGCCCTGCACGGCCCAGCCCGCCGTGGAGGGCGTGCAGAACGCCCAAAGCCGCGGCCCCTCGGCCGTGGCCACGTGCCAGTAGTCGCGCGGACCATCGGCCCAGGCCGGATCGTCGAACCACCATTCCGGCGCGATGCGCTCGGGCCCCTCGGCCACCGCCCCGGTCAGCCAGACCCCACGCCAGCGGAATCGCCGCCCCGGCAACGGCGGCCCGGCCAACGGTTCGGGGGGAAACAGCGTGACAGGGCGCGCCGCATCCGCGCGCCAGGGCGCGGACGGTGGCGGGGCAAAGGCGGCGGACACCGACAGGAACGCGCGTTCGGGAATGTGGCTTTCGGCCGGGTCCATCCGCTCCAGCGCGTCGAACCCCAGCCGGTTGGCCAGCCGCGTCACCAGATCCGCCAGACGGTCGGCGCCCGCGTCCTGCCCCCGCGTGATCTGGCGGGGTGGCAGGTGTTCCACCTCGGCGGCCACCAGCCGCATCCGGTCGATCCCGAAGCCTGCATCCAGCCCGTCAAGCCGCGGGGCATAAAGCCCGGCAATCACCGCCGCATCCCGCAAGGGCCGGGCCAGCCGCAGATCGACCACCAGCGTGCTTCGGTCCACCCGCGCCAGTTCCAGCCGCAGCGCCCGCGCACCCTGATGCGCGGTTTCCAGCCGCAGGCACAGCCGCGCCAGCAACCGGACCAGTCCCGCCTGCACATCGGCCACCAGCCCGATGGGTTCGGGCAGCGTCAGCCGCACGGCAGGGGCGACTGGCGGGGCCTCGGGCGCCAGCGGTTCGGCCGCGACCCCCAACGCCTGATCCAGCCGCAAGGTCACCTCTGCCCCGAAACGGCGCGCCAGCGTGGCGCGCGGCAGGCCGACCAGATCACGGATGCGCCGCAGCCCCAGCCGCCCCAACGCCGCCGCCGTGTCAGGATCAAGCCGCAGCGCCGCAGGCGGCAGATCGCCCAGCGCCGCCAGCGTGGCACCCGGCGCCGCAACGCCCCCCCCGGCATGATGCGCCAGCGCCCAGGCCGCGCCGCGCGTATCGGCCAGCCCCGCGACCACCTCAAGCCCCGCGCGCTCCAGCCGGCCCGCGACCTCGGCCAGCAACGCGCCTTCTCCGTCGAACAGATGCGCGACCCCGGCAATGTCCAGCATCAGCCCGTCCGCACCGTCACGCGCCACCAGCGGCGAAAACTGCCCCGCCCAGCGGTGCAGCGCCCGCATCAGTGCCGCGTCCCGGTCGGGGGCCGCCGGTTCGCTGCGCAGCGTCGGGCAGAGCGCCCGCGCATCGGCCAACGTCATGCCACGCGACAGGCCCGCGGCCTCGGCCCCGGGATTGACACAAGCCAGCCGGTCTGCCGCGCCCACCCGTCCCACCACGGCAAAGGGCTGCGCCCCCCAGCCCCGCCCGCGCAAGGCACGGTCCGAGGCAAGGCGCGGAAACCACAGGGCAAGCAGGCGTCGGGATCGCATCGGAGACTCACATTTGTTCCCCTTATGTTCTAGACCCTGCCGCCGGAAAGTCCAGACCGCTGGACAAGTCCGCGCGCAGCCGGCAACGCTCAGCCAACCACCAGGAGGCCGCGATGCACCCCAACCCCGCCTTTCGCCAGACACCCGTCCCCGACATGCTGGATTTCGCCCGCACCCGCGGTTTCGGCGTGCTGATGCTGGCGGGCGACCCGTGGCCCGCCGTGGCGCATATCCCCTTCGCGCTGTCGCCTGACGGGCGGGAGGCCGAATTCCACCTCGCCCGGTCCAACCCCATCGCGCGCAGCCCCGGCGGGGCGGCAGTGCTGGTGGTCAATGGCCCCGATGCCTATGTCTCGCCCGACTGGTATGGCGCGCCCGATCAGGTGCCGACGTGGAACTACATCGCCGTCCACCTGCGCGGGCGGCTGGAGCCTGTGCCGGATGACGCGCTGCACGGCCATTTGGACCGGCTGTCAGCCGATTTTGAAATCCGGCTGGCCCCCAAGCGGCCCTGGACTTCGGACAAGATGACACCCGGCGTGATGGAGCGGATGATGCGCGGCATCCTGCCGTTCCGGCTTGTGGTCGAAGATGTGCAGGGCACGTGGAAGCTGGGCCAGAACAAGACGCGCGACCAGCAGGCCGGGGCAGCGGCAGGTATCGGGGCCGCCCCGGTCGGTCAGGCGGCAAGCGACATCGCGGCGCAGATGCAGGCACTGGCCGCCCGGCGTCAGCCCCCCGCCTGACGCAGCCCTGCCGCCCGTGCGCGCAAGCGGGCGGCGCGGGCAGCCAGCTCGGCTTCGGCGCTCCGTGCCTGGCTCGGCGCGTCGGCACTGGCCAAAAGCGCGGGCAAGGGCGCCAGGTGCGGCCAGGGCGCGGCCTGGGCCGTCAGACTTTCGCGCGCCGCCACCTCGGGCACACCGGAACAGGCCGCCAGCACGGGCAGGCAGGCGGCAAGGCACAAGGCAGCGCGCAAGGGCATCAGGACGGCTCCGGGTTTGATCGGTCGCAGCATAGGCGTGGCACAGGGCAAAGGGCAAGCCGCGCGGGCTTGAAATGAACGGGCGTTCAGATAACATGCCCGCATGGCACGCAAGACCGGATCGCACTCCGACATCACCGGCCCGCGCATCCGCGCCGCCGCCTTGCGGTTGTTCGCGCGCCACGGCTTTGCCGCCGTGTCGATGCGCCAGATCGCCGCCGAGGTGGGGGTGCAGGCCGGGGCGCTGTATCTTTACACGCCCGACAAGCAAAGCCTGCTGGCCGAACTGATGACCGAGCATCTGGAACAGGTTCTGGCCGCGCTGGCCGCCGAACCCCGGCCGACGGACCCGGTGGCGCGGCTGGAGGCCTTTGCCCGCTTCCACATCGGGTTTCACCTTGAACGACCCGAAGCGGTGTTCGTCGCCTATATGGAATTGCGAAACCTTGACCCCGCCAATTTTGCGCGCATCGAAACCCTGCGCCGCAGATACGAGGCTGAACTGGAAACAATCCTGCACGAAGGGCTGGCGGCCGGTGTGTTCCACATTCCCGATACCCGGCTGGCCACGCTAGCCCTGATCGCCATGCTGACCGGGGTGACCACGTGGTACCGCGATGGCGGACGGCTGGGGCGGGCGGAAGTGGCGGACATCTATGCCGAAATGGCGCGCAAGGCGGTCGGGGCCTGACCGGGGCGGGCCCTGACCCGCCCCGCCCGTGGATCAGCCGATCAGCGGGGACGAGGCGCCATAGGTGTCCTGATAGTGCCGACGAAGCCGGTCAAGCGCGATGCGCAGCACAATCTTGCCCGACCGCGCCGACCAGCCCAGCCGCTTTTCCGCCGCCTCCAACCCCTCGAGATGACAGCAGCAACGCAGCACCATGTCGCCAAGGCCCGGCCCCAGATCGCGCAGCGCCGCCGCAACCCGGTCGCGGGCATCGCGCGGGCCTTCGGCCGGGCCGCGCCCGGCGGAAAAATCGCCGCGCCCGCCGCCGGTCAGGAACCTGTCCCAGTTCTGCGCCACGCGCGGGCCCATCTGGGCCAGTTCGAAATCCTCGCGCAGCCGTTCGCCCGCCGCCACCTGTTCGGGGGTCAGAAACGGCGCGCCATCCTTGTCGCGCCGACGGCCCAGCAGAACCACCGGGCTTTCCGCCATATTGCAGCGCATGCGGCGGGGGCCGTCCTCTTCGGACACCACCCGCTCGCCCCAGACCCGGTGCTGCCCGGCAAAGGTCTGCGGCGCCTCGGCCAGCCCGCCGGCTGTATCCTCCTCCAGCATGCGTTTCAGCGCGGCGCGGCCTACGGTGGTGATTTCATAGGCGGAAATCCGGCCCGGACGGCGACACACGATCCAGTCCTTCAGCGCGAACGCCTGGGCAACGGGGCGGTCCACCACGGCGGTGCGAGCCGACCGGCCATCGGGAAATTCCCGCAGGACAGCGGCCTTTTCCATGTCGGGGGCAATGGCCAGCACCGCGCCCGGTTCGGCCAGTCGGCGCAGAACGCGGCGGCCTTCGCGGGCCAGCGCGGCGGAATCGGTCAGCAGGGCATCGGAGCGCAGGGGAACGGTCATGGGCGGGGCATCCTTTGGTTGGGCATCGGCACAGGCGTCAGCCGCCCGCACCAGGGTCTCCAGCGCCTCGTCCAGCAAAGGATCGTCACGCCGGTTCTCGATCCGCCGCACCTGGCGCAACACTGTCGAGGCGCTTAGCCCTTCGCGCCGCGCGATTTCGCGCAGGCTGAGCCCGTCCCGGGCATGATCGAGGTAATGGCGCATCACATCCGGCAGCCAACCCGGCAACCGCACACCCGTCGTGACATTCCCCATCATCATCCGTTCCAGTTTTCGACAGCCCCACCCGGGCAACGGTACCAACCAGCCTTTCACACCTGTGCAACCCTGAGTTGAATTGGTTACTTGGTGGTTAAGATCGGTCGATGCCCCGATATTTGTTTCCAAATGCTAAACAATACCGAACATGCCGCGCGCTGGAACGGCGGAAAACGCAACGCTGGGTTGTATTCGCTTATCCTTCCCGAACATCGGAAGGAGACTGCCCATGACCGACCCGCTGAGCCTTTTCGCCG
>JAUXPG010000335.1 GCA_030683915.1 Gemmobacter sp. | reverse complement strand
CCAATGCCCTTCCTGTCCGACACGCTTGCCCGCGTCAAACCGTCGCCCACCATCGCGATTTCCAACAAGGCGCGGGAACTTGCCGCGCAGGGACGCGACATCATCGCGCTGTCGGCGGGCGAGCCCGATTTCGACACACCGCAGAACATCAAGGACGCCGCCAAGCGCGCCATTGATGCGGGCGACACGAAATATACCGCCGTCGACGGAACCCCGGCGCTGAAAAAGGCGATCTGCGCCAAGTTCAAGCGCGAGAACGGGCTGGATTATACGCCTGCCCAAGTCACCGTCGGCACCGGCGGCAAGCAAATTCTGTACAACGCGCTGATGGCCACCTGCAATCCGGGGGACGAGGTGATCATCCCCGCGCCATATTGGGTGTCCTACCCTGACATGGTGCTGCTGGCGGGTGGCACGCCGGTCGCGGTGGAATGCCCGGCGCAGACCGGCTACAAGCTGACGCCCGAACAGCTTGAGGCGGCGATCACCCCCAAGACCAAGTGGTTCATCTTCAACAGCCCGTCGAACCCGACGGGCGCAGGATATACCCGCGCCGAGTTGAAGGCACTGACCGACGTTCTGCTGCGCCACCCGCATGTCTGGGTGATGACCGACGACATGTACGAACATCTTGTGTTCGACGATTTCGAATTCTGCACCCCCGCCGAGGTCGAACCCGGCCTTTATGACCGCACGCTGACCTGCAACGGCGTGTCCAAGGCCTATGCCATGACCGGCTGGCGCATCGGCTATGCCGCTGGCCCCGAGGCCTTGATCAAGGCGATGGGCAAGGTGCAATCGCAATCGACCTCGAACCCGTCGTCCATCAGTCAGGCGGCTGCGGTCGAGGCGCTGAACGGCCCGCAAGATTACATTCAGATGTCGCGCGCCGTGTTCCAGCGCCGCCGCGATCTGGTGGTCAAGATGCTTAATGAAGCCCCCGGCATCCGCTGCCCGACGCCCGAAGGCGCGTTTTACGTCTATCCCACCATCAACGACTGCATCGGCAAGACCAGTGCCTCAGGCATCGCGATCACCGATGACGAAACCTTTGCCAATGCCCTGCTGGAAGAGACCGGCGTCGCGGTGGTGTTCGGCGCGGCTTTCGGCCTCAGCCCGGCGTTTCGCATCAGCTATGCCACGTCGGATGAACAGTTGGTGGACGCCTGCACCCGCATCCAGACCTTCTGCAAGGGCCTGAAATAACGCTCGCCTGTTGCCCGACCGGGCCGCGCCACGCTAAGGTGCGGCCCAGCGTTGCACAGGGTGTCGCATGAGTGGTGATCTGCCGGACTATTACTTCCGCATCCGCGAAAACGGCGCTGCCGTGTTCCGGGTGGACACCGAAAACCGCCAGCGACGGATCGAATTGCAGGAAATCGCCGTCGTCAACACCCGCAACGGCAACGTCAAACCGCATGGGGAGACGGAGTTGACCGAGGCTGACCGCGCCGCCATCGCCGAATGGCTGGCCGCGCGGCAGTCCGAACTGGCCGCGCGCGAGGTGGACGACATCCTGCGCGCCATCGACCATCTGAACCTGACCACCCATTGGGCCCAGAGCCGCGCCACCGATGCAGCGCTGGACCGGGTGACCGACCGGCTGCTGCTGGCCATGCACGACCTGCGCAGCGTTCTGGTGCGACGCAAGGCGGAGCGGCTGGACAAGGCGTAGCAAGCGCGCGGAATTGGACAATACCCGCCCCGGCCCTGTGCCGGGGCCTCCCCCCGTCTGACCGAGGCGCCGGGTCGCATCGGAGGTCCCGGGCCAAGCCCGGGACGGGGGTGGTCAGGTCTGACCGGACCGCCGCCAGCCCACCCGCCGGGTCACCAGCCCCACCAGCGTTCCCAGTCCGATGCCTGCCAGATCGGCCACCCAGTCGGCCAACTCGCGTCCGCGGCCGACCGCCGGCTGCACGAGTTCAATCGCGCCGCCATAGGCTGCCAGCACCGGCGCCAGCCACAGCATCGCGCGCGGGCGCACAACGGCCACCGGCAGCGCCAACACCGCGAACCCCAGAAGGTGATGGGCCTTGTCCGATCCGGGCAGCCCCGGACCGGGGGCAACGGGCATCAGCGTGGCGACGGCCATCGCCAGCGCGAGCAGCACGGTCAAGGCAAGGGCTGAGGCAAGCGCGCGCGACATGGCGCCTTTTGACCCAGCCGTGCGGCCCTGTCCACTGGCACAAATGGCCGCACCCCCGCCTTTTGGTTGGGGTGTCACGCCCAATCGGGCCTGCGCTTTTCCAAAAACGCACTGATGCCTTCGTCGGTGTCGCGCAGCATCATGTTCTCCACCATCACCCGGCCCGCATAGTCATAGGCCTCGGCCACCGGCATCTGAATCTGGTCGTAGAACGCCCGCTTGCCGATCCGCAGCGCCGCCCCCAGTTTGCCCGCCACATGCGCCGCCAGAGCCTGCGTCTCCGCCCCAAGCGCATCGGGCGCGACGACGCGGTTCACCAGCCCCAACGCCTCGGCCCGGCTGGCATCGATGAAATTGCCGGTCGTCAGCATTTCGAACGCAGCCTTGCGCGGCACGTTGCGGCTGAGCGCGACCATCGGTGTGGAGCAGAACAGCCCGATGTTGACGCCATTCACCCCGAAGCGCGTACCCTCGGCGGCGATGGCCATGTCACAACTCGCGACCAACTGGCATCCGGCGGCGGTGGCGATGCCGTGCACCTGCGCGATAACGGGCTGCGGCAGGCGGGGAATCATCTGCATCACCTCGGCGCAGCGCCCGAACAGGTCGGCGAAATACGCCGCCCCCTTGTCCGGGGCCTGACGGCCCGCCTGCATCTCGCGCAGGTCATGCCCCGCGCAGAACGCCTTGCCGGTGCCGCGGAGAACGACGACCTTGATGCTGCGGTCTCCCTCCAGCGCCACAAAGGCGGTTTTCAGCGCCGCCAGCATCGCATCCGACAGCGCGTTCAGCCGTTCGGGCGCGTTCATCGTCAGTGTCGCAACGTCACCTTCATCGGCACGCAGCAGGATCGGTTCGCTCATCTTGCCATTCCTCCCAATTGGCGAAACCTTAGCCCGCGCCCAAGCGGAGGAAAAGCGTTGACCCTGGCCATGGACATTCCGACCCTGCACACCTTTATCCAGACCGCCTTTCCCCAAGTGGCCGACGATTTCCGGGTGGATCGTCTGGGGCCCGACGGCTTGACCGTGCGCCTGTTGATCGATGACCGCCACCTGCGCCCCGGTGGCACGGTGTCGGGGCCGTCGATGTTCGCGTTGGCGGATGTCGCGGTGTATCTGGCGGTGCTGTCGCGCATCGGGCCGGTGGCATTGGCGGTAACCACCAATTGCAGCATTGATTTCATGCGCAAACCCGAAGCGGCGCGCGACCTTCTG
>JAUXPG010000217.1 GCA_030683915.1 Gemmobacter sp. | reverse complement strand
CCGAATGTTGGGCAAGCCATCAGGGCCGGGCCGTCGCGGTCGGGCGCTATATGGGCGGCGAACTGCACCCCAGCCGCGTGTTCGCGCCCTGAATGGGTGATTGACGCACGCCGCGCCTTGCGGCAACCTGCATCTGAGCATTCTTTGCACTTATGCAGGTTTCGATGGCAGCATCCGCATCCGCGGCAGATACCGGGCGTCAGACAGCAGGAACCCGCCTGCCGTCTGACGAAGCGCGCGACCATCTGCTCGTGCAGGTTGCGAAGATGTATTTCCAGCTGGATCGCACCCAGTCCGAAATCGCGCAGGCTTTGGGCCTGACCCGTTGGCAGGTTGGGCGCCTGTTGTCGGAAGCCCGCGAAACCGGCGTCGTGCGGATAGAGATTGCGCCGCGCGCCAATCGGCTGGCCACGCTGGAATCCGCGCTGCAGCGGCAGTGGCGGCTGAGGGATGCCGTTGTGGTGCCGTCCGATGGCGATGCGGGGGTTGATGCGGGTGCGGTCGCACAGGCGGCGGCGCACTGGCTGGCCGGGCTGACGGACAAGCCGGCCCTGATCGGTGTGTCGTGGGGCCGCACGATGGCCGCCGTCGCCCGCGCGCTGCCGCAAGGCTGGAACCCCGGCGCGCATGTCGTGCTCGTGAACGGGGCCACCGCGTTGCGGCTGACCTCGCCGGGGGTCAGCGCGGTGGCCGAGGCGTTCGCCCAGACCGCCGGGGGCACCGCCACGCTGTTTCCCGCGCCCGCCATCCTTGGCCGCGCCGAAACCCGCGCCGCGCTGGAATCAGACCCGGTGATCGCCGCCGCGCTGGACCTTGCGCGCAAGGCGCCGCTGATCATCCTTGGCATGGGCGCGATGGAAGATTCCGTGCTGGCCGCATCGGGCTATGTGGCAGACGCCGACATCGCCCGACTGCGCGGGGCCGGGGCGGTGGGCGACATCCTTGGCCGTTTCCTTGATGCGCGGGGGCAGGTCGTGGACACCCAGCTTGACGCCCGCACGCTGGGCCTGCGGCCCGAAGCGCTGGCCAACCGGCGCCATGCCGTGGGTGTGGTCAGCGGCACCGGCAAACAGGCCATCGCGCTGGCCGCGCTGCGCGCCCGGCTGGTCAACGTGCTGATCACCGACGAGGCGACGGCGCACCACCTTTTGTCCCAAAGCCCCGGAGCCCCGGATGCCTGACCCCATTTCCCGCGTGACCGGCGTGGCCTTCGACCCTTCGTGGTTCGCATCGCAGGCCGTCAACACCCCGGCGGCCGAACGCCGCGCCGCCACGCTGACCACGCGGCGCACCGTGAAAAAGGACCATCAGGCCGCGTGGCTGTGCAAGGCGATTTCGCTGATCGACCTGACCACGCTGTCGGGCGACGACACGCAGGCCCGCGTGCAGCGGCTGTGTGCCAAGGCGCGCCAGCCGCTTCGCCCCGATATCGCTGCGGCGCTCGGGGTCGAGGGGCTGACGGTGGGCGCGGTCTGTGTCTATCCCACCATGGTGCCGCATGCCGTGCGGGCGCTGGCGGGGTCGGGCATACCCGTCGCCTCGGTCGCCACCGGGTTTCCCGCCGGGTTGATGCCGCTGGATCTGCGGCTGGCCGAAATTCGCTGGGCGGTGGACCAAGGCGCGCACGAGATCGACATCGTCATCACCCGCGAACACGCTCTGACCGGCAACTGGGCCGCGCTTTATGACGAAATCGCCGCGATGCGCGAAGCCTGCGGCGACGCCCACATGAAGGCCATCCTTGCGACCGGGGAACTGAAGACGCTGACCAATGTCTATGCCGCGTCGATGGTGGCCATGCAGGCAGGCGCAGATTTCATCAAGACCTCGACCGGGAAAGAAGAGGTGAATGCCACCCTGCCGGTTTCGTTGACCATGTGCCGCGCGATCCGCGACTATCGGGCGCGAACCGGCCAGATCGTCGGTTTCAAACCCGCTGGCGGGCTCAAGACCGCGAAGGACGCGATGGCATGGCTGATCCTGATGCGCGAGGAACTGGGCCTGCGCTGGATGCAGCCCGACCTGTTCCGTTTTGGGGCCAGTTCGATGCTGGCCGACATCGAGCGGCAGTTGGAACACCACATCACCGGCCGCTATTCCGCCGCCCACCGCCACCCGCTGGCTTGAGGATCCGTCATGTCTAAGGTTCGCGAGATCATGGAAACCATGGAATACGGCCCGGCCCCGGAATCCAACGCCGAAGTGCTGGACTGGCTGCGGCGCACGCCTGCCGTGGGCCATTTCATCAACGGCGCCTTCGTCAACGAAGGCGACCTTGCCGATGTGATCAACCCGGCAAATGGCGCGGTGCTGACCCAAATGCACAAGGCGGATGCTGCGCAGGTCGATGCGGCGGTTGCGGCGGCACGGGCGGCGTTTCCGGGCTGGTCCGCCCTGCCCGGCCACCAACGCGCGCGCTACCTTTATGCCATTGCCCGAGCCGTGCAGAAACGCGAGCGTTTTCTGTCGGTGCTGGAATCGATGGACAACGGCAAGACGGTGCGCGAGACGCGCGACATCGACATCCCGCTGGTCGCCCGCCACTTCTATCACCACGCGGGATGGGCCGAACTGCTGGAGACCGAGTTTCCGGGCCACACGGCCGTGGGCGTCTGCGGGCAGGTCATTCCCTGGAACTTTCCCTTGCTGATGCTGGCATGGAAGGTGGCGCCCGCGCTGGCCGCAGGCAATACCGTGGTGCTGAAGCCCGCCGATCTGACGCCGCTGACCGCGCATGCACTGGCAGAAATCTGCGTCGAAATCGGCCTGCCTGCCGGGGTGCTGAACCTCGTGCAGGGCAACGGCGAAACCGGCGCCTGGCTCGCCGGGCACCCCGATGTGGACAAGGTGGCCTTTACCGGTTCTACCGAGGTCGGGCGCGTGATCCGGCGCCAGATCGCCGGATCGGGCAAGAAGCTCAGCCTTGAGCTGGGTGGCAAGTCGCCCTTCATCGTGTTTGAAGATGCCGATCTGGACGCCGCGATCGAAGGCGTCGTCGATGCCATCTGGTTCAATCAGGGCGAGGTGTGCTGCGCCGGGTCGCGCATTCTGGTTCAGGAAGGCATCGCGCCGCGCTTCTTTGACCGTCTGCGCGACCGGATGGAAACCCTGCGCATCGGCGATCCGCTGGACAAGTGCAACGACATCGGGGCGGTCGTATCGGCGGGGCAACTGGCGCGGATCAACGGCCTGCTGGCGCAGGGGCAGGCCGAAGGCGGCACACTGCACCGCGCCGGGGCGCAGATGCCCACCACGGGAAGTTTCTGCGCGCCGGGGTTTTTTACCGACGTCGCCCCGGCCAGCACCGTGGTGCAGCAGGAAATCTTCGGCCCCGTCGCGGTGGCCATGACCTTTCGCCACCCGGACGAGGCGGTGCAAATGGCCAATGACACGCGCTATGGCCTGGCCGCGTCGGTCTGGTCGGAGAACATCGGCAAGGCGATCGATGTCGCCTCGCGGGTCAAGGCCGGGGTGGTCTGGATCAACGCCACCAACATCTTTGACGCCGGCGCCGCCTTTGGCGGCATGCGCGAAAGCGGGTTTGGCCGCGAAGGCGGGCGCGAGGGGATGCGGGAATACCTTGTCCCCGCGTGGCTGAAACAGGGGGCCGCGCGCCCCGACGCGGCGGTATCGTGGGACCCGGCACCGACACCGAAGGCAGCGGCACAACCGGCCAGCAGCGGCGTCGACATTACCGCGCGGCATTGGATCGGCGGCAAGTTCACCCGCGCCGATGGCGGGCAGTCGGCCAGCGTCCGCGGGGCAACGGGAGACGTTCTGGGCCAGGCGGCCATCGGCAACCGCAAGGACATCCGCAATGCGGTCGAAGCGGCGGCCAAGGCAGGCGGCTGGGGCGGCGTGACCGCACACAACCGCGCGCAGGTGCTGTATTTTCTGGCCGAAAATCTGGATCAGCGACGCGGCGAATTCGCCGACCTTATCGCAGCCTCGACCGGGCAGGATGGCGCGGCCGAGGTGGACGCCGCCATTCGCCGGGCGTTCTGGAACGCGGCGCAGGCCGACAAGTTCGACGGCACGGTGCGTGCGACCAAGACCGCGCATGTCACGCTGCACATCAACGAACCTTGGGGCGTGATGGGCGTGGTCTGCCCTGACGAGGCGCCCTTGCTGGGGATGGTGTCGCTGATGTTGCCCGCGCTGGCGATGGGCAATCGGGTGGTCTGTGTTCCCTCGCAGGCCGCGCCACTGGTCGCCGCGCGGTTCATGCAGGTGCTGGCTGTTTCGGACCTGCCGGCAGGGGCGGTCAACATCGTCACCGGGCCGCGCGATGCGCTGGCGCGCACCCTTGCCGACCATGACGAGGTCGCGGCCCTGTGGTATTGCGGCAGCGCGGCAGGGTCCGCGATGGTGGAAACGGCGGCGGCGGGCAACCTGAAGGCCACATGGGCCGACCACGGCAGGATGCGCGACTGGGCCGATCCGGCGCAGGGTCAGGGCGAGGCCTATCTGCGCGCGGCGGTGCAGGTGAAAACCATCTGGCTGCCCTACGGCGCGTGAAACAGGCGCCGCGCCGACCCGGTTGGCATCAGTCCTCCGGGGTCGGTGCGGGCGGTGCGGCGCGCAGGCTGGCCGCCGCCGCGCCTGCCACAAAGGCCAGACAGGCGCGGCTGGCCCCTGCTTCGGGGTCCAGCGACAGAATCCCGTGCGGCGCACCATCGAACCGCCGCCAGTCGACCACCACGCCGTGTTCGTTCAGACGCCGTGCAAGGGCATCGCCTTCGTCACACAGCGGGTCAAGCCCGGCGGTTACAACCACGGTCGGCGGCAACCCGGCCAGATCCGCCGCCAGTGGCACCGCGGCCTCCGGCGGGTCGGCCACCGCTTCGCCCAGACAGGCCTGCCAGAACCACCGCATCCCGGCGCTGCTGAGGATCGGCCCTTCGGCAAGGCGCAGATGGCTTGCGCTGGCGCATGCAGGGTCCACCGCCGGATAGATCAACGCCAGATGCCGCAGCCCCGCCCCCGCGCTGCGCAGGGCAAGGGCGGCAGTCAGCACCACATGCCCCCCCGCGCTGTCCCCGCAAAGGCCAAGCCGGGCCGGGTCGATCTGCCATGCCTCGGCCAGATCGCCCACCCGCCCGACGGCGGCCAACACGTCATCGCGCGCGGCGGGAAACGGGGCCTCGGGCGCCAACCGATAGCCGACGCTGACCACCGCCATCCCGCTGGCCAATGCCAGACGCCGACAGATGCCATCATGGGTGTCGATGCTGCCCCAGACAAAGCCACCGCCATGTGCGAAGACGATGACCGGGAGCACACCGTGAAGCTGCGGGCGATACAGTCGCAGCGGAATGTCGCCTCGCGCCGTGACCACGCGACCATCCTGCACCACGGCCACGGGTGGCGGCGCCGTGTCGATCATCGCGGCGTTGGCGGCGGCGCGGACCTTGCCGAGCGGCACATGCGGCGGCGGCGGACGCACCGTGTTGCGCGGGTCGGCGGCGAAGGTTGCGAAGTCTGGGTCGATGTCCAAGGCCCGATACCCCCCTCTGGTCGGATGGCCCCGCATAGCCACCGGCGCGGCGCGGCGCAACGTGGTGTGTGGCGTGTTCATCCGACCACGGTCGCCCCTTGCGCCTGCACGCCGGTCTGCGCAGTATCCGGCCGCACCCGCCCCCCCCCGAAGGATGACACATGCCCCTGCTCCGCCTGTCCGCTCTGGTCGCTGCTGTTCTGCTGGCGGCAATGCCCGCCGCCGGGGCGTCGCTCGATGGCATTGCCGTTGAGGTGGTCAACGAAAGCGAACCCGTGCTCTGTGCGGAAAAGGACAACGTCGCGTTGTCTTTCGCCCATCCGGCGGTGCGCGCCTTCCGGATCGAGGCGGCACATCCGGTCTATCTTGCGCCGGGCATGCGCGACAACTGGGAAGCCGACTGGACAGCCTGCGACATGTCAGGCGACCCGGTGTTCACCTCGCCTGCCCCGCCCGGCCGCGAAACGCTGTATGAACAGCCCGACATGTGGGTGATCGGCTGGCGCTATGGCACGTTCTGGCGTCCGGCCACGGCCACGGTGCGGATCGGGGACACCGTGCACGAGGGGTTGCATCTGCTGCAGGTGTGGCAACTGCGCACCGACGGTGCCGAGGAAGTGCTGGTGTTCTACCCGCAGGATGGCTATTGGCGCGCCCGTCCGCTCGCCCCCCGCCCGATGCGCAACACCGCCTATGGGTCGTCGTTTCTGGTTGGCCCGGTCGAATTTGACGGGCGTCCGGTCGTGAATGTGCGCGAAGTCACGTTCGACCCCGCCGCGCGCCGCTTCACGCTGGACTTCACCCGTGGCGGCAGCGGCACGGTCACCATGGTCGAGGTCGACGAAAACCGCATCGCGCTGGATGTAGCGTTCCAGGCGCCGATCACGGATGCGCCCTTTGCCATGCTGCGGTCGATGTATGTGACCGAATTTAACAACGATGCCGCGCGCGTCGCCGTGCGCGAGGCCGGGGCGACCGCATGGCGCGAAGACGCGGTGATGGCCTTTGACCGCGCCACGGCCACCGACATCTGGCTGGGCCGCCTTGCCCCGTCGCAGCACAACAAAAGCGCGCCGGATTTCGTGTTCAATAGCTTTTCCGATGGCCCCACGCCCAAGCGCCCCAAAAACGAACCGCCCCCGTCGCCGGGCGCGGTGAACTGACGGCGCAGGCAGGCGCCGCTTTCGCGCAGGGGGGCCTTGGCATGACCACGCTGAAACTGCGGATTGTGTTCGACGGCGCGATGTTCGGTCCGGGCAAGGCCGAATTGCTGACCCGGATCGGCGAAACAGGCTCGATCGCCGCTGCCGGGCGCGACATGGGCATGAGCTACAAGCGGGCGTGGATGCTGGTCGAGGAGATGAATGGCGCGTTTTTGCACCCGCTTGTGTCCAGCGCGCGGGGCGGGCGGGGCGGCGGCGGCGCGCAGTTGACCGAGGCGGGCAAAGAGGTGCTGGCGCTTTATCACGACATCCTGTCGCGGGCGCACACCGCTACCGCCGACGCCGTGACCGAACTGGAAGGCATGTTGCGGGCTTTGCCGGATGGGGATATGTCCGAAGGAAAATAACGGTTGCGGTCCGGTCGCAGGCAGGATGATATGGTGGACAACCCAAGCCCGACGGGACCCTTGATGCTCCGACAGCTTCGCCGCGCGGCACTGGTGGTTGCGCTGACCCTGATCGCACCGTTGGCGGCCGAGGCGCGGCCCGCCCTGGTGGCGGTTGCGGCCAATTATGCCGGGGCGGTCGCGGCCATTGCCGAAGCGTTCACGCGCGACACCGGCCATGCGGTGCAGATCACCACCGGCGCCACCGGCAAGCTATACGCTCAGATCACCCAAGGCGCGCCGTTTCACGTGCTGTTGGCCGCCGATACCGCGACCCCGGCGCGGATCGAGGCCGAGGGGCTGGGCGTGCCCGGCACGCGCTTCACCTATGCCATCGGGCACCTGACGCTTTACAGTGCCGACCCCGCCCGCATTGGTGCCGACCCTGTCTCGGCCCTGCTGGCCCCCGATGTCCGCCACATCGCCATCGCCAACCCGGACCTTGCCCCCTACGGCGTTGCCGCGCGCGAGGCGATGCAGGCGATGGGGGTCTGGGATGCCGTCCGGGGCAAGATCGTCATGGGCCAGAACATTGGCCAGACCTTCTCGATGGTGGAAACCGGCGCGGCCCAACTGGGCTTTGTGGCAACCTCGGCCTTGGCCGGGCCGGGCGCGGGGGCAACAGGGTCGCGCCATGACATCCCGCAGGCGCTGTTCACCCCAGTCACGCAGGATGCCATTCTGCTGGTGGCCGGGGCCGACAATGCCGCCGCCCGCGCGTTTCTTGAATATCTGCGCACCGACACTGCTGTGGCCCTGGCGCGGGCCTACGGCTATGGCACGGACTAAGACATGACGCTGCCAGACCTTGGGCCGCTTTGGCTGACATTACATCTGGCCGGGATCACCACGGTGGTTCTGCTGATTATCGGCACGCCACTGGCGTGGTGGCTGGCGTTTACGCCAAGCCGCCTGAAACCGGTGGTCGAGGCGCTTACGGCGTTGCCACTGGTCTTGCCGCCGACGGTGCTGGGGTTTTACCTTCTGGTGTTGCTCAGCCCGAAATCGCCCGTGGGTGGCGCGTGGCTGGACCTGACCGGCACAACGCTGACCTTTTCGTTTCTGGGGCTTGTCGTCGGATCGGTGATCTATTCGCTTCCGTTCACCGTGCAGCCCTTGCAGGCCGCATTCGAAGGCGTGGGCCGTGGCCCGCTTGAAGCCGCCGCCATGTTGCGTGCCGGCCCGTTCGACAGGTTCCGCTCGGTCGCGGCACCGATGGCCGCGCGCGGGTTCCTGACAGCGGCGGTGCTGAGCTTTGCGCATACGGTGGGCGAATTCGGGGTGGTGCTGATGTTGGGTGGAAACATTCCGGGCGAAACCAAGGTGATTTCGATTGCCATCTACGAACACGTTGAAACCATCAACTACGCCGACGCGCACGCGCTTTCGGCGATCCTGCTGGCGTTTTCCTTCGGGGTTCTGCTGTTCGTGTATACCCTGAACCGCCGGTTTCCCGTGTCGGTCGGCTGACCATGTTGCAGGTCGACATCACCCTGTCCTTTGGCGATTTCGCGCTGACCGTGGCGCACAGCTTTGCCCTGTCCGGCGTCACGGCGGTGTTCGGTCGGTCGGGGTCGGGCAAAAGCACGCTGCTGCGGGTGATCGCGGGGCTGGAAACCCGGTCGCAGGGGCGGGTCGTGATGGCCGGCGAGGTCTGGCAGGATGGCACGACCCATGTGCCGCCGGAACGGCGCGGGGTGGGGTATGTGTTTCAGGACACACGGCTTTTTCCGCACCTGACCGTTGCGGGCAACCTGGACTTCGCCTTGCGCCGCGCGCGGGGTCTTGGCGGGCCGGGGATGACCGACGTGGTGAGCGCGCTTGACCTTGGCCCCCTGCTGGCGCGGCGGCCCGCCGCCCTGTCGGGGGGCGAACGCCAGCGCGTCGCCATCGGTCGCGCCCTGCTGACCGCGCCACGCGTCCTGTTGATGGACGAACCGCTCGCCGCGCTGGACGAGGCG
>JAUXPG010000104.1 GCA_030683915.1 Gemmobacter sp. | reverse complement strand
TATGCGCGCCCTTTCCAAAAACATCAGCGGAACGGCGGCGAATACAGCAGCCCACCTTGGGTCCACTGCGCATTCAGGCCGCGCGCAATGCCGATCGGGGTCGATTCACCGATGGTCGCAGCGAAGATTTCGCCATAGTTGCCGCCGGCTTTGATCGCGCGCATCGCCCAGTCCTTGTCCAGACCCAGCATCGCGCCCAGCTCACCTTCGGTGCCCAGCAGGCGGTTCACTTCCGGGTTCTGCGTGCCCTTGGCCAACTCATCGATGTTGGCCGAGGTGATGCCGAACTCTTCCGCCGCGATCAGGGCGTTCAGGGTCCACATCGCGATGTCAGCCCACTGGTCGTCGCCGTGACGGACCAGCGGCCCGAGCGGCTCTTTCGAGATGATTTCGGGCAGAACGATGTGGTTTTCCGGGTCCGCAAAGGTCGCGCGGGTCGCGGCAAGGCCCGATGCGTCGGTGGTATACACGTCGCAAGCGCCGGCCAGATACTGCTGCTGCGCTTCGGCGTTGGTTTCGATCGGAACCGGCTCGTAGGTCATGTTGTTCGACTTGAAGTAGTCGGCCAGGTTCAGTTCGGTCGTGGTGCCGGTCTGGATGCAGACGGTCGAGCCATCAAGCTCTTTCGCCGACGAAACACCAAGCGCCTTTTTCACCATGAAGCCCTGGCCGTCATAGAAGTTGACTCCCGAGAACGTGAACTTCAGGTCCACGTCGCGGCTGAAGGTCCAGGTGGTGTTGCGCGCCAGAATGTCGATTTCGCCCGAGGCCAGCGCGGAGAACCGGGTCTGACCGGTCGTCGACACGAAGTTGACCTTCATGGGGTCGCCCAGAACAGCCGCTGCAATGGCGCGGCACACGGCCACGTCAAAGCCCTGCCACACACCGTTTGCGTCGGGGGCCGAGAACCCCGCGAGGCCCGTGGACACGCCGCAGTTCAGCATCCCGCGCGCTTTCACGTCGTCCAGAGTGCCGGCCGCCGCGATCCCGCCCGCCAGAGCGGCGAGGGAAAGCGTGCCAAGGAATACGGATTTTTTCATGCGTACCTCTTCCTGAGTTGCCGCCGGGGATCGGCGGTCATTTTTTTCAAACCCGCTCTGGACGCCATCAGGCACAGATCGGATCATCTGGTCCGTCCCCGGCGCCAAGGCTCCGGGGTGGCAGGCATAGTGCGATGCCCCCGGCCACCCGTCAAGGCTTGGCTCGCGGCATTGCTCGCATTCGCAGAAAGTTCTTGAAGATGAACATGTTGCGTATGCTGTTCCTTGCTTGGCGTCCTGTTGGCGCGCAATTCTATTGCGCGGAGGTTGGCGGCGCCGCGCAAAGCGCGTGGAATCGCGCAGCGTTGGCCATCGCCTCGCGCTTCAGCGCCTCCAGCTCCGCCGCTTCCTCGTCGTGGCCCCATGCCTCGACCTGCCATGTTTCGTCGATGCGCGAGGCGTCCCAGCCGTCTTGCACGCTGATCCGTCCGCGAACGATGGCAAGCCCGATCACAAGCGACCCGGAAATCGCCACGAGATCATGCAGTGCCATCAGCCGGAACGGGTCAAACGCCCGCACCACTTCGGCAAGCCGGTCAAGGCTGGCGCGCGGCTGCGACACAGGCACGACCCCCGTAGTCACCACCAAAGGCGCCGCCAGCGTGTCTGCCGCCCAATCCAGCAGCGGGCCCCAGGCCGCCGCTTGGCGGGCCACCAGCGCCGCAGGCCCGGTCGCGCGGTAGCACAGCAGGTCGGTGCCGCCATACGCCGCGATCATGGCGGCCACCTCGTCGAACTGCACCGCGATCTTGTCCAGCGCGGAATTGGCGGCGCGGGTCACCGGCATGGTGGCGGGTTTCACCTCGCCTTGCTGGGCGTCCCATTCGGTGGCAATCGCTGCAGCCATGGCTTCGGTCGGCACCACCAGCGGTGTCTTGCCGGGGGTCTTGACCGGGCGACCGTCCAACCTGACGCCCCATCCTGCGCCTTGGGGCACCACTGTTGCGGCCTTCCAGAACCGCTTTGCCTTCCACCCGCTCATCTACGTCGTCACCTTCCAGAAAATTGCCGCGCCGCGCCCGGGGCAGTTGCCCCTACCCGTTCATCGCGCGTCAGGCGTCGGCGAAGGGGTCGACGGGCACCGCATGCGCGTCCCAGCCCAGCGCCTTCCAGGTTCGGGCCATGTGATCGGGCAGCGGCGCGGTAAAGCTGACCCGCGCCTTCGTCACCGGATGCTCAAAGCTCAGCGTCCGGGCGTGCAGGTGCAGCTTGCGGCTGATCTCACCACCCAGTTGCGCGCCCCAGCCATCGCCAAGGTTTTCCTGACCCGACCCGCCATATTTGCCGTCGCCGATGACCGGATGACCGATCTCGGCCATGTGGGCGCGCAACTGGTGCGTCCGCCCGGTCACTGGCACCAGCGCGACCCAGCTTGTGCGGGTGCCCAGTGCATCCAGCACCGCGTAATCCGTGGTTGCCCGCTTGGCGCCTTCGGTCGCATCCACCTTGTTGGGGTGGATGCACACCATCTTTTCGCCTTCGCCGCTCCGCCCATGGCCCGGCGCCTTGATCAGGCCGAAGCGGATGGTGCCCATCTTCGGGTGCGGAACCCCGGCGACGGCCGCCCAATAGATCTTGCGGGTCGTGCGAAGCCGGAACGCTTCGGACATGGCGCGCGCCACCCGGTCTGTCCGGGCAAGCACCAACAGGCCGCTGGTATCCTTGTCCAGCCGGTGCACCAGCTTGGGCCGTTCCTTGTACCCAAAGGTCAGCGCCTCGGTCAGACCATCGACGTGCCGATGATCCAGCCCGCTGCCGCCCTGGCTGGGCAGGCCCGCAGGTTTGTTCAGCACGATCAGGTGCTGGTCCTTCCACAGCACACACCCCTGGATCATTGTCGCGTCATCGCTGGTCAGCCCGGCTTCGGCCTTGGGCGGGGGCGGCGCATCGGAAATCGGCGGCACACGGACGACCATGCCGGGGGCAACCCGGTCGCTGGCCTTGGCCCGCGCGCCATCAATGCGGATTTGTCCGGTGCGGCACAGCTTTTCGACCGCGCCTTGGGTCAGCTGCGCGAACCGCTTCTTCAACCAGCGGTCCAGCCGCTGTTCGCCCTCGGACTCGGTCACCGTGACCATCTGTACGCCGCTCATGCCCTGCTCTCCTGCATCCTGCGCCCCGCAGGCACAGCCAAGCCGCCCGGTGCAAGGGCCTGTGTCGCAAGCGGACACACCCTGCGGGCATTGGGCGGACCTCTATGCCTTTGGGCAAGCCCGAGTCAACCGGCGCGGCAGCCGGGATCAGATTGCCCTCATCATCGACACCCCTGCCACCAGCGCCATTACGGACAGCAGCACCGAGGCCCCGGCATAGGCCCCGGCCTGCACGATCGCCCCGCTTTCCCAAAGCTTCATGACATCCAGCGAGAACGCCGAAAAGGTGGTGAACCCGCCCAGCACACCCGCCATCAGCAAAGGCGCCATCCGCATCAGGCCGCGCGTTTCGAGCCAGACGAACAACAGCCCCATCAGGAACGAGCCCAGCACATTCACCGCAAGTGTTCCCCAGGGAAACCCCGGGCCAAAGGCGCGCAGCGCGGCGCTGACGGTCAAAAACCGCGC
>JAUXPG010000045.1 GCA_030683915.1 Gemmobacter sp. | reverse complement strand
CGCCCGGATCGAGATCGAGGCGCTGCGCCAGCAAATCGAGGCGCTGCAGGAACAGATCGCCGCGCTGAGCGCCGCCGTTGACGGCATCGGCGCGGGCAGCGGCGAGGCGCAGGACCCCACGGCCGAGCCGCAGTTCCTTGGCGACGGGGAAAACATCATTCTTGATGCCTATGCGCAGGTGGTGCTGATCGCCAACCGGCGCAACGTCAACCGGGGCCTCGACGTGCCGACGCCGGGGTTTCTGGAGGGCTTTCTTGGCCGCCCCCGCGAGGTCCTGACCGACGAATGCGAACCCATGACCAACCCCAATCTGACAAATATGCTGCAAACCCGCCAGATCGGCCCGGTTCAAGTGCGCATGCTCGCCCCTGCGCTGGAAAGTCTGGACCGCGTGTTCGTCAAGGTGCAAGAGGTGGACCCCGACCTTTATGCCCGCATCAACTCGGCAGGGGCGCTGTGCGTGCGCCGCATCCGGGGCACCGAAGGCGCCACCTCAAGCCATTCCTTCGGGCTGGCGATTGACCTGAACATCGATGGGCGTCTGGACACGCTGGGCGATGGAAAAACCCAACTGGGCCTTACCATTCTGGCCGATTTCTTTCGCGCCGAAGGCTGGATCTGGGGGGCCGGCTTTTCGCGCGAGGATTCCATGCATTTCGAGGTCAGCCGTCAGGCGCTGGAACGCTGGCGGACTGAGGGGCGGATATGACGGAATGTGAATCGCCACACGGCCCGCACCTGTGGCACGATATGCCCAGCCCAAGCCCGGAGTCCCGCCGATGCTGCGCCTGATTGTCTGTCTTGTCCTGCTGCTGCCCGGCGCCGTGCAGGCAGCGGACCGTGTGGCGCTTGTCGTCGGCATGGGCGGCTATGAAACCGTCGTCAAGCTCGACAACACGACCCGCGATGCCTTGGGCATATCCGACACACTGAAAGGCATCGGGTTCGAGGTGACAACACTGGTCGATGTGCCCGGCACCGATCTGCGGCGCGCGCTGGATGATTTCGCGTTCCGGGCCGAAACGGCGGAGCTTGCGCTGATCTATTTCGCCGGACACGGGGTCGAGGTGCAGGGCGAGAATTTCCTGATCCCCGTTGATGCCAAGGTCACGTCGAACCGCGATATCCAGCGCCAGGCAATCTCGTTGACCGAATTGCTGGCAGCGGTGGACGGTGCGCGCAAGATGCGGATCGTCATTCTGGACAGTTGCCGCGACAATCCCTTTGGCGATCTGATCGACGCCGCCGAAACCCGCACGCAATCCGACGCGGCCGCCACCACGCGCAGCGCGGGGCGCGGCGGGTTGGCGCCTGCGTCGCCCGACCGGGGCACGCTGGTGGCCTTTGCCGCACGCGACGGCGAAAAGGCGCTGGACGGCACCGGCGCGAACAGTCCCTTTGCCGAGGCGCTGATGGCCAACCTGCCGCGCAAGGGGCTGGAAATCAGCCTGCTGTTCCGTCAGGTCCGCGACGACGTGCTAAGTGCGACCGGCAACCTGCAGGAACCCCATACCTATGGGTCGCTGTCGGGCACGCCGTTCTATCTGGCTGGCCCCGACGGCGACAGCACCATCGGGGCCGAGAACCTTCGCGTAGCGTGGTCCGACATCCGCCCCGATCAGGAAACCCGGCTGGCCTCTTTGGCGCAGGCGGGGGATACGCGGTCGATGGTGGGATTGGCCTATATCCGGCTCAATGGCGACGACAGCCGCTATGATCCGGTGGCGGCGGCGCAGCTTTTGGAAAAGGCGGCGGCGGCAGGGTCGGCCGAAGCGCAGTTCGAACTGGCGCAACTGCTGGAAATGGGGCTGGGCGTGCCGCAGGATGTTCCGCGCGCCATCGCACTCTATCTGGCGGCCGCGAAGCAGGAATTCCCCGATGCCCTCAACGATCTGGGGTTCATGCATTTTCAAGGCGGCATGGGCGTGCCGCAAGATCAGGCCAAGGCGCTGGATTACTTTGAACGCGCCGCGCGCCAGCGCCACCCCGAGGCGATGTACAACTATGCCGCGCTGATCGATGACAAACTTGTGCCGGGGCGCGGGCCGGAACAGGCGGGCGAATTGCTGTATCGCGCCTTGCGCAGCGGCAACAAGGCGGTGTTTGAACAACTGACCACCAAACCCACCATGTTCACCGCAGAAACCCGCAAGGCGCTGCAGCGGCGGTTGTCGGAAAACAACCTTTATGCCGGTGCCATCGACGGCGCCTTCGGCCCCGGCACGCAGCGCAGCATCCGCGCCGCCTATGGGTTGGCGGAATGACAGGCGTGCTTGGCTGTGCGTTGGCCTGCGGGGTCGCGCTGGCGGGCATGGGGGGCGCCATAGTGCCGCTGCCGGTGCAATGGTCCCAAGGGCAAGGGCAGGGGGTGTGGGGCGCCACGGATGTGCCGACCACGCGCGTTGTGCGGCGGGTGCAGCAGGCGGCGGTCTATTGCGACTGGCTGGGCGCGCCCTTTGCGCCGGACTGTCTGGCCGACCAGTTCGCCCAGATCGCCCGCACGCTGCCCGAAACGGCGGGCTGGGACCCGCTGCGCGCCGCGCTGGCCGAGGCGGAACGCGGCATGGCCGAGGTGGTGCGCCGCTATGCCGATCCGACCGCGCGCACCGTGCGCCCCGACGAACGTGGCAACCCGGCCACCGTGGGCGCGGGCCGTGTCCTGCGCAAGACGCTGCCCCCCGCTGCCGCTGCCGCGCGCCGGGTGGTGGAAGAGGCCGAAACCCGCCTGTTGCGATCGGTTGCGCGCAGCGACCAGCGCGCCGCCGCGTTCCGGCGCATCGCTGCCGCCATCGGATCAACCAAGACCTTGCTGCGAAGCACCTGACCACCGCGCCAGAAATCCCAGCGCCGTCGCCACGTCCTGCACATCGGCAAAGGCCGAGGCCATGGTGACCAAACTGGCCAGATGCGCCGCATCCGACCGCGTGGCGCAGGCATCCGACAGCACAACCACGCGGAAATTGTCCATCATCGCATCGCGGGCCGAGGATTCGCAGCACACTTCGGTCAGCGTGCCCGCAATCAGGACCGTGTCGATGCCGCGCGCCCTCAGGTCAGCGGGCAGTGGGCTGGCACCGGGGAAGAACGCGGAATAGCGGTCCTTGTCGTGATCCAGGTCGCCGGGCTGCGGCACAAGGCCCGGTGTCATTGCATGGCCCCATTCCCCGCGCTGCATCGCATCGCGCAAGGGGGCGGTGAAGGCGGGCGGGTTCAGAAGGTCAAAGAAAGTGGTCCAGTCGCGGTGCGACGGTGGAAACGCCGACCGCACCCACGCCACCGTGCCCCCGAGGGCGCGCAGGCCATCGGCCATGCGGGTGATCGCCGGCACCACGCCCACGGCCGGCGGCACGTGCAGCGGACTGCGCGCATCGGTGAACGCCCCCTGCATGTCGATCACGACCAGCGCGGTGCGGGCGGGGTCCAGCAGATCATACACATGGCGCCGCCCGCGCCGTGCTGTCAGCCTGGCGATCAGATCGGGGGGCAGCTCAGATGGGTGCATGGCTGGTTACCTGCGCGCGTTTCTGGCAGTCTGGCGCGCAGGCGGCAGAAGGGCAAGGACCATGCGGCACGCAGAGCTGCGCATCGGCTATCTGACGGATTTCGCGCCCTTCACCTTTCGGGGTACACGCGGGGCGCAGGGCACTCTGGTGGCGCTGCTGCGGGGGCGCAGCCGGGTGCGGTTTGTCGCGGCGGGGCTGGAGGCCCTGCCAGACATGCTGCACAAAGGCGACATTGACGCCATATTGCCCAAGGCAATGACCCCCGAACGGTCGGCAGCATTTGACTTTTCGCAACCTCTGGCCATGACCGGCGCCGCGCTGTTTGCGCCCGGCCCCATCGCCCCGGCCATTGCGGCGGCTGGGGCCGCCCGCATTGCCACACCGGGCACCGGGCCGCTGGCAGCGTTGCTCCGCGCGCTTGCACCCGGCTGCCGTGTGGTAAGCGTGGCCGACTACGCCGCGGCCTTTGCCGCCGTCGCGGAGGGGCAGGCCGACCTTGCCGCGCTGAATGCCGACGCGGGCGCCCTGATGGCCGGGGGGCGGTTCACCCCCGGCCCGCGCTTTGCCGAACTGCCGCTGTGCCTTGCCGCCCGACCCGGGGATGGGCCGCGGGTGTTCGGACGGCTGGGCCTTACATGAGCTGCGGCAGGATCAAGGCGATGGAGGGAAACGCCACCAGCAGGGCCAACCGCACCAGATCGGCCACCACGAACGGCGCCACCCCGCGAAAGATCGTGCCAAGCGCCACGTCCCGCACCATCGTGCGCAGGATGAACACGTTCAGCCCCACCGGCGGCGTAATCAGGCTGATCTCGATGCTGACCACCACCAGAATGCCGAACCACACCGGGTCGATCCCCAGAATTTGCACGATGGGAAAGAAGATCGGAATGGTCAGCAGCAGCATCGACATGCTTTCCAAAAACAGGCCCAGCACGAAATAGATGCCCAGCATCGCCACCAGAACCAGCATGGGGTTCGGGTCCATCTCGGTCAGCATCCGGCCAAGCGCGCTGGCAAATCCCAGCATGTCGAGCAGGTTGTTGAACAGCGTGGCGCCAAACAGCAGCGCAATCATCATCGACGCGGTGCGTGCGGATTCGGCAAGGATGGCCACAAGGCTGGACCACGTCAGCCGCCGCTTGCCCAGCACGAACAGAAACGCCCCGGCGGCGCCGATGCCCGCAGCCTCGGTCGGGGTAAACACCCCCAGATAGATACCGCCCAGCACCAGCGCAAACAACGCGACGATGGCCCAGACCCCGCGCAACAGCCGCAGCCGTTCCGGCCAGGGCGTGCGCGCGGCTGCGGGCCCCGAGGCGGGGTCGATCCGCGTCATCACCATGATCGCGGCCAGATAGCCAAGCACACCCAGCAGCCCCGGCAAGACCCCGGCGATGAACAGATGCCCGATGTTGGTCGAGGTGAGGATGCCGTAGATCAGCAATATCACCGATGGCGGGATCAGAATCCCCAGCGTGCCGCCCGCTGCGATCGACCCCGCCGCGAGCGCATCTGAATAGCCATGCGCGCGCATGGGCGGCATGGCCACGCGGCTCATGGTGCTGGCGGTGGCCATCGACGACCCGCAGACCGCGGAAAACCCGCCACAGGCCGCGATGGTCGCCATTGCCAACCCGCCGCGGTAATGCCCCAGAAAGGCGTTCGACGCGGCATAAAGATCGTGGCTGATCCGCGCGCGGGCAATGAAATTCCCCATCAGGATAAAGAGCGGCAGCACCGTAAAGGTGTGCCCCTGCGCCAGATCGAAGATATGGCTTGTGGTCATCGACCACGCCGCCGTCGGATTGCGCAGCAGCGACAGGCCCACCACCGCCACCAGCCCCAGCGCGAAGGCAATGGGCAGGCCCGCCATCAAAAGCCCCATGGCGATGGCCAGCGCGATCATTCCATCCAGCATCAGATATCCATCCGGTTCACGAAATCGCGGCTTAGCGCGGCTTTCAGGGCGGTCAGCGCAAAAATCAGCGCCATGATCGCGCAGGACACCGCGAACATCGCGGCCAACCCGCCCAGCGACAGGCCGTATTGCTGCGTCTTGTCGCCCCACGACATCAGGCGTTCCCCAAACAGCCACATCCGCCAGCCCAGCAGCCCCGAAGCCACGGCCAGCACCAGGTTGAACACCACGCCACGCAACCGGCGCAGCCAGCCCGGCATCACGCTGTCCAGCAGGCTGATCCGCACGTGTTCGCCCCGCGCGGTGACCAGCGGCAAGGACATGAACACCAAAAGGCCCATCAGGTAGGACAGGATTTCCAGCGCGCCCGACAGCGGCGCGCGGAACAGATAGCGCAGGAACACATTGGCGAAGGTCAGCGCCATCATCGCAAACAGCACCACCGCCGGGGCCAGCGACAACCAGCGTTCGGCCCGTTGCAAGGCGGGGTATTCGCCCAGCAGCCCGGTCGGTGGCCCTATGCCTTCGGCGTCGGCGACGGCATGGCCGCGGGGGCTGCCCCCGGACGGGTCCGGGGGCAGATCGGTGGCGGATTTACTTTGCATAGGCGGCGGCTTCGGCGCGGATGAAGTCGATCACCTCTTGCCCGTCCATGCCGTACTTGTCCTTCACCAGCGCCTTCCATTCATCCGCAAGGAACTGGGTGCGCGCCTGCATCTCCGCCACCAGCGCCGGGTCGGCGTCGGTCACGGTCCGGCCATCGGCCTTCATCGCCTCCAGCGCCGAGGCCGACACGGTGTCAAACCCGCGCCCGCCCATCGCCGACAGGTACTCACCCGTCACCGAATCGAACGCCGCGCGCACGCTTTCCGGGATCCGGTTGTAGCTGTCCTCGTTGATCATCACGTAGAACGATGAGTTGAACAGGCCCCCGGGCACCAGCAACTGCGTGTTGATGTGGTCCTTGAGGTTGAACGAGGTGTAGCCATCGGGCGTCATCAGCGTCGCCTCGACCACGCCGTTGGCCAGCAGTTCATAGGTCGTGGGCGCGGGCGACGACACAACGGCCGCGCCAAGTGCTGCCGACACCTTGTCCTGCAACCCGCCGCCCGACCGCAGGAGCAGCCCGTTGAAATCGTCAATGCTGTCAAGCACCTTGTCGCGCGCCATCACCGTGCCGGGCGAATGGACGTAAAGCCCGATCAGCTTGACCCCCTTGTGTTCGTCCTTGTCGGCGAAATACTTCTGGAACGCCCGCCAGTAGGCGACCGAGGTCGCCTCGCCGGTCGTGGTCATGAACGGCAGTTCCGACACGCCCGCATGGGGAAAGCGTTCGGGCGTATAGCCATGCACCGACCACGCAAGGTCCACCACGCCGTCGCGCACGATGTCGAGCTGGCGCGGCGGCGGGCCCATCGATGTGGTGGTGAACTCGACCTTCACTTCGCCGCCCGTCACCTCGGCCACCTTGGCGGCCCACGGGTTGAAGATTTCGGTGCGCATGAGGTGGGTGGGCGGGATCGCCCAGTTGAAGGTCAGCACGGTTTCCGCGCTGGCGTTCGCAACGGTCAGCACGCCAAGGGCGGCGGCAAGGGCGGTGGTGCGCAAATGTCTGGTCATGGTTGGTCCCCTGTTGAGGTTGTGGTTGGTTTCTTGTTGCGGGTTATTTTCGAAAATACTGCGGCGACATGGCCTCCGGGTCAAAGGGAAAACGCGCCGATGCTGGCCCCGCCGCACACCATCAGCACCTGTCCGGTGACGAAACCTGCGTCCGGGTCGGCAAAGAACATCAGTGCGCGGGAAATATCGGCGGGTTCGCCCAGACGGCCGACCGGAATCCGGGTGGCCAGCGCGGCCTCGGCATCCGACCCTTTGGGCACGATGTCCCAAAAATTCTGCGTGCGGATCGGTCCGGGGCTGACCACATTGACGGTAATGCCATGCGGCGCCAGTTCCAGTGCCCATGTGCGGGCCATGCCGATGATCCCCGCCTTGGTGGCGGCATAAGCGGTGCGGGTCGGCACCCCGAGCGCCGCGCGCGAGCCTGTGAACAGCACCCGACCGAACCGCCGCGCCTTCATCCCCGGCAACACCGCCTGTGTCAGCACCAGCGGCGCCGCCAGATGGATTTGCGCCAGCGTCGCGATGTCCTCGGGCGCTGCGGCGTCGATCAGCGCGGGCCGGATCAGGCCGGCGTTGTGCACGATATGGCTGACCGCGTGCGCGGCCGCGATGCGCGCCGCGGTGGCGGCGGTGGCGGCAGGGTCGGTCAGGTCGCAGATTTCGGCATGCAGCCCCGGCAGCACCTCGGGCGGCGGTTCGGTCGCCACCGACACGACCTGCCAGCCCCGTGCCAGCATGGCCTGCACGGTGGCCCAGCCAATGCCTGAACTGCCCCCGGTGACGACGGCGGTATGGGTCATGGCAGCAACTGGATGTTGCCGAAGGCGGCATCGCAATTCACGATGTCCACCCGTTTGCCCGCAATCTTCAACGCGCCGTCTTGCACGACCAGATCGTGCCGCGCGGTGATTGCCAGCAGGAACTGCTCATCCAGCCGCGTCTCGACGTAATGCATCGGCGTCACGGTCCGCGTCACCCCGCCGGGGTCGTAGGCGTCGATGAACGGGCGGCTGAGCACATGATGACAGCGGCTTTTCGGCTTCTGGCTGAAGGTGCGCGCGCCGTTCAGCCGCTCCACCCGCAGGCGCAGCATGAACTGGTCCTCGTACAGCAGAGAGGTCTGGTGGATCGGGTCTGTCTGCCCCCAGTCCAGCGGCATCCAGTAATGCCCTTCGGGGGTCCAGAGGTCGAGCCAATCGGAAAACCGGCCCTCGTCCAGCATCCGCGCCTCGGCATACAGAAAATCGATGACATCTTCGCGGGTCATGCTGCGGCCTCCGGCATGGATGCGGTCATGAATTTCACCCATGCGGCGAACTGGTTGCGCATCTGGCGTTCGGTGGTGCCGTTTTCCACGGCCTCGGCCCCCAGATCCTCGCCGGGGTCGTACAGGCGCTGCACGTTCACCCAGTCATTCGGGCTGGCCGCCAACCCCTCTTGCGCCCGTTCGTACATTTCCAGGTCGTCATGCCCGACCATCGAGGTGGGCGCGTTGATCAGCCGGTTGTACATTGCCGTGCGCGCCACCAGCATGTCAGGCGCCCCGACCAGCCGGTAGATCCACGTCTCCACCAGCGTCCGGTCTGCCGCCAGCGGAATGAAGTTGCGCAACAGCTGGATCGGCCCCTTGATCATCAGATTGGGGAAGTAGCAGGTGTTGTGCCGGTTCTCGCCCAGCACCGCCTGCGCCTTTTCGGCCCCATGCGCGGCGACCATCTGTTCCCAGTATCCCGGCACAGCGGAATAGTCGGAGTGGATGGAATGGTGCACCCCGGTATGCCCGTGGCCATTGGGCCAGGTGCGGATACCCATGTTTTCAAAGAACTCATAGGGCGACATGAAGGGCGCGATGATTTCCATCGCCATCGGCTTGGGCGTGTCGGGCGATTTCGGCATCGCCTCCCAGATCTTGACCGCCGTGCCTGCGCTGGATTCATGGGCCACCATCGGGTGGCAGGTGTCGGTCTGGTTCTCCAGCAGCATCTTCCAGTTGCACTTGTGCAGGTAGCGCAGGGGCGCGCCCGCCACTTCCAGCCGGCCTTCGGGCGCGCGGTCCACCATATTGTCGAACGACGACAGCGAGCCGCCGAAATACTCGTCGAACCCGATGCCCTCGGGCGCGAGCCGCGCAAAGACAAAGCCGCGGTAATTTCGCACATCGCCGACCGACCGCATGCCCTTGGCGGCTTCCGATCCTTCGAACCCGGTGTTCTCATAGCCCTTTTTCAGGGGAATGGCCAAAAGGCAGCCGTCCGTCTTGAACGACCACGCATGATAGGGGCAGCGAAAGAACTTGCCTGTGTTGCCTGCGCGGTCGATCACCACCTTGGTGCCCTTGTGCGGGCAGCGGTTGTAAAGCACCCGCACCTCGCCGTCGGAATGGCGCACAAGGATCACCGGCTGGTCACCGACCTGCGTGGTGTAATAGTCGCCCGGTTTCGGCACCTGACTGTCGTGGCCGACAAAGACCCAGGTGTTGGCGAACAGGTGCTTCATCTCCAGCCGGTAGATATCGGGGCTGATGTAAAGGTCTCGGTGCGCCTCGGTCGGGGTCACCAAGGCCTGCATGGCCGCGCGTGTTTCGGCGTATCCCATCGGGTCCTCCCTTACAGGTCCAGCACCAGCCGCGCGCCCTTGGCGCGGCTGACGCAGATTTGCATCACCTTGCCGCTGGCCCGCTCGGCCTGGCTCAAGACGACATCGCGGTGGTCGGGGGTGCCGCTGCGGACATCGGTGCGGCAGATGCCGCAGTCGCCGCGCAGGCAATCATGCATCAGGTCCACCCCTCCGGCCTCGAGCACCTGAACGATGGTCTGGCCGGGCGGCACGGTGAATACCCGGCCATCGTTGATTTCCACTTCAAAGGGTTGGTCGCCCCCTTGGGGCGCCGCCGCCTCGAACAGTTCGAAATGGATGCGGTCCGGGGTGAACCCCGCCGCCTCGGCGTGGGCGCGGGCGGCGTCGATCATCGGGCGCGGTCCGCAGACGTAAAGATGCGTGCCCGGCGCTGCCGCGCGGATCGCCGGGCCAAGGTCAGCGGGGCCGCCGGCAACATCGTCCAGATGCAGCGTCACCCGATCCGCCGGCAATGCACCGGAAAACGCCACCGCGCCGCTGTGCCGCGCGGCGTGGATCATCCGCCAGTCGCGCCCCTGCGCCGTCAGCGCCGCAGCCATCGACACCAGCGGCGTAATGCCAATCCCCCCCGCCACCAGCAGCGCGGGCGCAGACGACGTATCAAGGGGAAACCCGTTCTTTGGCGCGCTGACGCGCAGCCGGTCACCCGGTTGCAGCGCGTGCATGTGCCGCGATCCGCCGGTGCCGCCGGTTTCCAGCCGCACCCCCAGCCGATAGGTGCCGGGCGCCGTCCACCCCCCCGCGCCGTCGATCAGCGAATAGGACCGGACACCACCATCGGGCAGTTGCACATCAACATGCGCGCCGGGGGTCCAGCCAGGCAGCGGACCTGCGCCGGGCGCCAGCACCACTTCGCGGGTCGCCTCGGCCACCAGTTGGCAGGATTGAACGTTGACCTCGAAGAATCCCATCGGTGGCGTCCTGCTCCCGAACTGCTTTGAGCATGAAATATCATGGATTCGGCTTGCGGATTCGCGCAAGAGAAAAATGCATTTTCATGGAATATTTCACACACGCCTTGTCGGACGCGCAGAACCGTCGCATATCGGGGCAACAGGAAAGGCACCCCATGGCAGACGTCGCCCGCACCGCGCCCCCGGCACCGCGCTTTGTCGATGACTACCTGCTGTATCAACTCGCCTCGGTCAGTTCCGGCGCGTCCGAGGCGTTTTATCGCATCGTGCGCGGGCATGGGCTGAAGCCGCCGGAATGGCGTGTGCTGGGGTCGCTGGACGGCGACGAAGGTGCCACCATCACCGGGTTGGCCGATCTGTCGTTCATGGAGCAGTCGCGCATGACCCGTCTGGTGGAGCGGATGGAGGCCAAGGGCCTTGTGCGCCGCGTCGCCGATCAAGGCGACCGCCGCCGCGTCCGGGTCTTCTATACCGATCAGGGCCGCGCGCTGGCCAATGTCCTGATCGCCGAAGCCAAGGCGCACGAGGCGCATGTCCTGGCGCTTTTGACCCCGACCGAGGCGGCGCGGCTGAAATCGCTGCTCCAGACGTTGAACGACCGGATCGGCTGGGCGCGGCAAGCGGCAGGCTGAACGCCTTTCATGTATGCACGCGCCCGAAACCCCTAGGCAGGGCAGGGTGAGGCGATGTATGCATGGACAGTCCCGAGGAGCCCCCGCATGACCCTGATCGACGCCGCCAGCACCCACACCTTGCGCGCCCGGATCGAACTGCGCGAACGTATCCTGCGCGGCGACCTGCCCGGCGGCACCCGGTTGTTCGAGGTCGCGCTGGCCGAAGACCTTGGCATTTCCCGCACGCCGGTGCGCGAAGCGATGTCACGTCTGGCCGAAGAAGGGCTGTTGGAGCGGGTGCGCGGTGGCGGGTTCGTGGTGCGTCGCTTCGCGCTGGCCGACGTGATCGACACCATCGAACTGCGCGGCGTTCTGGAAGGCACGGCGGCCCGGCTGGCCGCCGAGCGCGGGCTTGACCCGGCGCATCTGGACCGGCTGAACGGCCTGTTATCACAGCTCGACACCTGCTTTGGTGCCGATGATCACGTTGATCTGGAAGCATATTCCGACCTGAACGCCAGCTTTCACGAGGCGCTGGCCCTGTCGGCCGGCAGCGCGGTGATCCAAGGGGAAATCGCGCGCGTCACCCGGTTGCCCTTCGCCTCGCCTTCGGCCTTCCTGCCCGACCGTTCGCGCCTTTCGGCCTTTCGGCGCACGCTGATCGTGGGCCAGTCCGAACACCGCGCGATTGTCGAGGCGATGGCCGCCCGCGAAGGCGCGCGCGCCGAAGCCTTGGTGCGCGAACACGCCCGCGCAGCGCGCCGCAACGTGGAATACCTGTTCGCCCACGGCGGAGCGGGTGGCGCGTTGGGGCTGCTGGCGGGCTGACGGGCCCGTCCGGCGCCGTGTATGTACGCCGCCCGTTCTGCACCGCGCCATATTGCGCTTTACAGGTTCATTGAACGGGCTATGTATACATCATCAGCCTTGAGGGAGGAATCGTTCCATGACCGTCACCAGCCTTGCCGCTGCAATGCGGGCCGCCGGAAATCCGGTGACCATGCTGCGCAATTCGAAGATCGGGATGTATGTCTATCCGGTCGTCACGCCGGAATTCCAGAACTGGCGCAACGAACAGGCCGCGTGGCGCAACAGCGCCGTGCTGTTCGACCAGTCGCACCACATGGACGAGGTCATCGTCGAAGGTCCGCAGGCGACCGAATTCCTGTCGCATCACGGCATCAACTCGTTCTCCAACTTCGACCTGAACCGCGCCAAGCACTTTGTCCCGGTCACGCCGAACGGCCATGTCATCGGTGACCACATCATCTTCCGCGAGCGTGAGGACAAGTATATCCTCGTCGGTCGTGCGCCCACCTCGAACTGGCTGATGTTTGCCGCCGCATGGGGCAAGTGGAACGTGCGTCTGCGCTATGACCCGCGCTCGCCCTCGCGCCCCGAAGGCGAACGCGTGCTGCGCGAACACTATCGCTTCCAGATTCAAGGCCCGGACGCGCCCAAAGTGTTCGAGAAGATGAACGGCGGCCCGATCCCGGACATCAAGTTCTTCCACGTTGACTGGATCAACATCGGGTCCAAGCGGGTGCAGGCGTTGCGCCATGGCATGTCGGGCGCGCCGGGGCTGGAAATCTGGGGTCCGTACAAGGACAAGGATTACATCCACTCCACCATCTTGCAGGCCGCGCGCGATGCCGGCGTCAACCTTGTGCAGTGCGGTAGCCGCGCCTATTCCACCAACACGCTGGAGTCGGGCTGGATTCCCTCGCCCCTGCCGGGCATCTATACCGGCGACGGCATGCTGGCCGATTACCGCGACTGGCTGGGGGCCGACATGTACGAAGCGGCGGGCGCCATTGGCGGGTCCTTCGTGTCGGACAACATCGAGGATTACTACGTCAACCCGTTCGAACTCGGCTATGACTTCTACATCGGCTGGAAGAAGGACGATTTCGTCGGCAAGGCGGCGCTTCAGGCCATGAAGGGCAGCGCGAAGAACCGCAAGAAGGTCACCTTCGAATGGAACCGCGACGACGTGCTCAAGGTCATCGCCTCTGCCTTCGAACAGGGCACGCCCTACAAGTGGATCGACTTCCCCCAGCCGAACTATGCGTCGTCCACCGCCGACATGGTGATGCGCGACGGCAAGATGGTCGGGATGAGCATGTTCAACGGCTTCAGCTGGAACGAACGCGCGCTGCTCAGCCTTGGCGTGGTCGCGCAGGACGTGCAGGAAGGCGATATCCTGACGCTGGTCTGGGGCGAACCCGAACCTACGGCGAAAACCTCGACCGAGCCGCACAAGCAGGCGGAAATCCGGGTGCGCGTCGCGGCAACCCCCTATGCCGCCGAGGCCCGCACCAACTATGCCGACAGCTGGCGCACCCGCCAGAAGTGACCGGACGCCGGGGCAGGGCAGGCGCCTTGCCCCGGCATCACTCCGCCGCGCGGCGCAGACACTCCAGGAAATCGGCCCCCAGCGCCGTCGGCCGCCAGTCGTCCAGCATGCTGATGCCGATGGGGCGCGCGGTATCGGGCAGCGCAAGGTCGAGCAGCACCAACAGGCCCTGCCGCAATTCGTGGTCAATCTGGCGCGGGCTGATGATTGACACGGCATCGGACGCGATCAGCACACCGCGCAACGCCACCAGCGATCCGGTTTCCACATGCCCGCGTGCCGGGTCCGCGATGCGCGATTGCGCGTCCAGCCGGTCGAACACCGCGCGGGCGGGCGTATCGCGGCGCGGCAGCACCCACGGGTGGGCCGAAAGCTCGCCCGGCGCCACCGGGCGGCCCGCCAGCGGATGACCGGCCCGTGCCACGATGGCCAGACTGTCATCGAACAGCCGGATCTCGGTCAGCCCGGCGGGGCGCGCGGTTTCGCGCAAGGCCCCCACGATCAGGTCGCAACTGCCGTTGCGCAAGCTGCGCACCAGTGCCGAATAGGCGCCGTCGATGATTTCGATCCGGGCCTGCGGATGGCGCCCGATCAGCGCGGCGACCGCCTCGGGGACCAGACGGGTGCGCGCCAGCGGCAGCGTGCCGATCACCAGCCGCCCGTCATAGCGGCCCTCGCGTTCGCGCAATTCGTCAAACGCCGACCCGATTTCCTTGATCGCGCGCCCCGCCAGCGCCGCAACGGTTTCGCCTGCCGGGGTCAGACGCAAGGCGCGGTTGGCGCCGTCGAACAGCGGGGCGCCAAGCAGCCGTTCGATTTCGCGTGCCGCGCGCTGCACCGCCGGTTCGGTGACACCCATGGCCCGCGCCGCAGCGGAAAAACTGCCGGCTTCGGCAAACTCTGCCAGCGCGCGCAGTTGCGCCATGGTGGCGTGGCGGTCCAGCCCGTCGCCCGCCAGACGCCGCCCCAGCCGCGATTGGGGGGCCACCCGGCGCGCGGCCTCGGCAATGTGATCAAGCGCCCGCGCG
>JAUXPG010000444.1 GCA_030683915.1 Gemmobacter sp. | reverse complement strand
AATCGGCGCGGCCTATCAGGCGGCGGGGCCCGACCGGTTGTTGTCGGGGATGATCGCGTGGCTCGAGATCCAGCGACAGGCGCAGCGGCTGACGTTTGAGGATGCAGAACTGGCGGCGCAGGACCTTTGGGCGCTGATCCTGTCAGCGCCCCGCACCCAGGCGCTGCACCGCCCCGATGCCGTGCCGCCCCGCGCGCAGATCCGCCGCTATCTCGAAAACGGGCTGCGGGTGTTCCTGCGTGCCTATTCCACCGACCCGCAAGCCGATCTGGCGGCGCTTGCGCGGCTGACAAACACTCCGCCTGCCACAGGGACACCATGAATCTCGATGACGTGCTGGACGAAAACGGCTGCAAATTCGCCACCGTGGCGATGGCCGATACCAATGGCGCCCTGCGCGGACAGATGGTCTCGCGCCGCTCGCTGGCGGGCATCCTGCGGCACGGGATGGGAATGGCGCCGGTCACCCTTGCGCTCGACCCGACCGACCAGATCTTGCATGTTCCGGGCGTGACCGACGACACCGCCGATTTTCACGACGATCCGTTGATCGTCGATCCGTCGTCGCTGCGCCGGATACCCTGGGCCAAGCCCGGCCATGACCTGTTGTTTCTCAGCACCTACGGCGGCGCCACCTCGGCGCTGTGCCCCCGGTCGATCCTGCGCCGCACCCTTGCGCGGGCGGCCGATGCCGGGTTCACGCTGAAATACGGGATGGAACTGGAATACACCCTGTTCGACGAAACCCCCGAATCCGCGCGCGCCAAAGGCTATCGCGGGCTCAAAACCGCCACTCTGCACCAAAGTCACGATCTGGTGCTTTATCAGGCCATGCAGTCGGAATGGTACGAAGCGGTTGCCGCAATGGCCGAACCGCTCCGCATCGACATCGCCAAGATGCACGAGGAAATCGGCGGCGGCTTCATGGAAGCCTGCGTCGCAGCAGGCGAAGGGCTGGAACCCGCAGATCAGCTTGTGCTGCTGAAAACCTTTCTGCGGGGTCTGGCGCTGCGGCAGGGCCGCTCCATCACCTATATGCCGCGCTGGAGCGAAGAGGCGGACAGCCAGTCGATTCACGTCCATGTTTCGCTGAAGGATGCACGCGGCGTCCCGGTGTTCCACGACCCCGACCAACCGCATGGCATCAGCCGGACCTTCCGGCACTTCATCGGCGGCCTTCAGAAACACCTCGCGGACATGACGCTGGTGTTCTTGCCTACGGTCAATGCCTACCGCCGGTTTGCGCCCGGCACCTTTGCGCCGCCCGGCCTGACCTGGGGCTACGAAAACCGCACCACCGCGCTGCGGGTCGTGGGGCATGATGCCGGATCGCTGCGGGTGGAAAATCGGCTGCCGGGGTCCGACACCAACCCCTATCTGACCGTCGCGGCCACGCTGGCCGCGGGGATCGCGGGCATTCTGGATAAGGTCGAACCCGACGCGCCGATCCTCGGCAACGGCTATGGCCAGCCCCCAACCCGCGATTTCCACCGTCAGATGCCCCAGGCCATTGCCGCCTTGCGCGGCTCGGACTTCGCGCGTGACTGGCTGGGAGATGCGTTTGTCACCGCCTTCGCCGCCTCTCGCGAAAGCCAGTTCGACCAGTTCCGCGCCAAGGTGCCGGATGTGGAGCTTATGCGTTACTTTGATCTGGGATGACCGCCATGCCGATTCGTTTGATCCGGATACCCAAGGCGGGGCCAAAGCCCCCCGGCCACCCCGATGAGTGATGATCTGCGCCAGCAATTCCTTGAAGGCATGAGCCGGGCCGCCGCGTCGGTGCATGTCATCACCACCGACGGGCCGGGGGGCCGCGCGGGGCTGACCGCGTCGGCCGTCACCTCGGTATCGGTGGATACGCCGAAACCGTCATTGCTCGTATGCCTCAACCGCGCCAGCCGCTCGGCGGCCGCGATCCTTGAAAACCGCGCCTTCTGCGTCAACCTTCTGGGCGCCGAACAGACCGCGCTGGCGGAAGCCTTTGCCGGCAAGGGTGCGGAGGACCGCTTTTCCCTTGGCCAGTGGCTGACCGGCCCCACCGGATGCCCGGTGCTGACCGATGCGCTGGTGGCGTGGGATTGCCGCATCACGCGGTCGGAACTGGTTGGCAGCCACCATGTTCTGATTGGAGAGGCCGAGCAGGTCTGGCTCAACGCCCCACGACTGCCCTTGATCTATGCCAATCGCGGCTGGCTGCCCGTCGCATCGGCATAATGTTGCATCTGCAACGAATATTCTTGACTTCATCGCCCGCGACCGAATTTCCTGCCCCCATAACCCCAACCGGGCATCAGACCCGGCCCATCCAGGGAGACTGCCATGACAACTTCCGCCCGCCTGACCTGTGCCGCCATTCTGACCGCCGTGGCGATGCCTGCGCTGGCCGACTACCCCAACCAGCCGGTCAGCTTCATTGTGCCTTGGCCGCCCGGCGACCTTGAGGATGTGCTGACCCGCATGATTGCCGACCAGATGCAGACCGATCACGGGGTTGCGGCGGCGGTCGTCAACCGACCCGGCGGCGGCGGCGGCCCGTTCCCCGGCGCGATCGATGTAGCCAACGCCAAGCCCGATGGCTATACCGTCGGTTCCTTCGTGCTGGACGTCGCGCTCGTGGGCCACGAAATCGGCATTCCTGAACTCTCCCCGGAAAAATTCGACCCGGTGGGCATCTTTCTGAATTATCCCTTCATCCTCGCCGCCAAGGGCGATGCACCCTACAAAACGATGGCCGAACTGGTGACTTACGCCAAGGCGAACCCGGTCGCGGTGGGCCATTTCGGCATCGTGACCTCGCCCGCGCAGGTCACGATGGCGATGGCCAAGACGATGGATTTCGAATGGGGGTCGGACGCGGCGTTTGACGCACTTGACTGCAACACCCTTGCCTCGGGTGATGCCGATGTCATCAACACCACGGTGCAACTCGTGCTGCCCTGCCTGAACGACCTGACGGTTCTGGTGGCGCTGACCGACAACCGCATTCCGCTGCTGCCGGACGTGCCCACCATTGGCGAACTCGCGCCCGACATTGCCATGTCGAGCTGGAACGGGCTGTTCGTCGCCAAAGACACGCCGCAAGAGGTGCGTGATGTGCTGGCCGCCGTTACGCAAAAGGCCATGGCGTCGGAGCGCGCGCAGCAACTGGCAAAGGACACCGGGGCCGAGGTGTATTGGCTTGACGCCAAAGGCTCTGCCGAGCGGATCGCGCGCGACAAGGAAACGCTTGGCCGCATCATGGCGCTGATCGAATAACACCGCACCCTTGCGTGCCCGACACCGGCAGGGGCCACCGCGCCCCTGCCGCAGGGTTTCCCTTTACGCCGCAGGTTTCCGATGCGTCCTGATGCCAGCCACCCGCACGACCGCCCGATCCGCCAGCGCGGCGAACTGCCTTTTGCACTGGGGATGCTGCTGTTCGCGCTGGTGATGATCGGGTTTCTGGGCGATCAGGCGAAATGGTTTCCCAAAGGGGTCAAGCCGCACGCCCAACCAGCGCTCTGGCCCGCCATCGGACTGATCGGCATGGCGTTCTTTTCGGCGCTGCATGTGCTGGCCTGCCTGCGTGCGCGCCGCCCCGATACCGAATGGCGCGAGATTCTGGTCTGGCTGCGGGCCTTTGAATTCGTGCTGTGGTATCTGGCCTATGCCTTTCTTACGCCATGGCTCGGCTACTTGCTGGCCAGTCTGATGACCATGGTCGCGCTGATCTGGCGGGTGGGGCTGCGTGACCGGGCCAGCCTGATGTGGGGGGCGGCGTTTGCCATCGGCATGGTGCTGGTGTTCAAGACCGGCCTTTCGGTCAAAATTCCGGGCGGCGCGATCTATGGCCTGTTTCCCGAACCCGTCCGCATCTTCCTCTCGTTGAATTTCTGAAAGCCTGGCGATGGATATCCTGCTTTCTGCGCTCCAGATTCTGGCCACGTGGCAGGTGCTGGCCGCGCTGGTCATCGGATCGGTCGGCGGTGTCATCATCGGGGCGATCCCCGGCGTCGGCCCGCCGGTTGCCATCGCGATCCTGCTGCCGGCTACCTTTGGCTTTGATCCCATTGTCGGCCTGACCGCCCTTCTGGGCATTTACGGCAGTTCAATGTACGGCGGGGCCATTCCCGCCATCCTGATCAACACCCCCGGCACCCCGGTCAACGCGCTGACCACCTACAACGGCTATCCCATGACCCAGCGCGGCGAAGCGGTGCGCGCGCTGGCGCTGGCATATGCCGCCTCGTTCTTTGCGGGCATCTTTTCGGTGCTCTGCCTGATCCTGCTGGCGCCGGTGCTGGCCAAGATTGCGCCGATGTTCGGTTCGCGCGAGATTTTTCTGGCTGCCATCCTTGGCATTCTCCTGGTGGTGATCGCGCACCGCGGGCAGATGTTGGCCGCAGGGGCGCTGGCGTTCTTTGGCATCTTTCTGTCCACCGTCGGGCTGGAGGCCGTGCGCTATACCCGGCGCTATACCTTCGATCAGGCGTGGCTGGCGTCGGGAGTTGACCTGATTGCGGTGGTGCTGGGGCTGTTCGCCATCAGCCAGGCGTTTGTCCTGCTTATCGAACCCAACCGCAGGCCGCGGGCAGGCAAGCTTGGCACCGGGCTGTTCAGGGCGATGGGCGAGATTTTTCGCCACAAACGGGTGGCGGGCGTATCCGCCGGAACCGGGGTGGTGATGGGCATCCTGCCGGGTGTCGGTGAATTCACCGCGCAGTTTCTGGCCTATACCTACGCGCAGAAAACCTCGAAAACGCCTGAGCAGTTTGGCAAAGGCAGCCCCGAAGGGCTGATCGCGTCCGAGGCATCGAACAATTCGGTGCCCGCCGCCGCGATGGTTCCGCTGCTGGCGCTGGGTATCCCGGGGGAGGAACTGACGGCGATGATGCTGTCGGTGTTCTATGTTCACAACGTGGTGCCCGGACCGGGGCTGTTTGAGCACCGGATGGATTTCGTGGTGGCGCTTTATCTTGCGCTGGGACTGCTGAACGTGATCGTGCTGCTGTTCCTGCTTGGCTCTACCCGTGCCATCATGAAGACGATCGAGGTTCCGACCCGGTTTCTGGGGGCGGCAATCCTGCTGCTGTCGTTCGTCGGCGCCTATTCGATGCGCAATTCGGTGGCCGATGTCGGGGTCGCGGCGGCCTTCGGGGTGTTCGGGTTCATCCTGAAACGGCTGGACCTTCCGACGGTGCCCTTGATCATGGGCATGGTGCTGGGTTTCATCATGGAAACCCGACTGCGAACGGCGATGATGCGCGTGACGGGACCGCTTGATTTCATCGACCGCCCGATCACGATGATTCTGGCAGGCATGATCGCGGTGCTGGTGCTGATGCAGGTGTGGGCCGCGGTGCGCGCACTGCGTCGGTAGCGGTTATTCGCAGGCGATTCCGTCACCGTCACGGTCCAGCTTGGCGCGATAGCCGGGATCACCGCGCCGCAGCGGTGCCACCCCGGCGGCGCGCGCGGCGGCACAATTGGCGTAATAGGGCTCGCCCCCTTGGCGTGAAGGTGCGGTGGTGCGCGGGGTTGCGGCTCCGTGGCAATGGCTTCCGCCGTTCTTGCGGTCGCGGTGGCAGCCTTGCGCGTTCAGGCCGCCGGGATGCGCCAGCACAACAGGGGCCGCCATCACCAACGCTGCCACCGTCAGGCCAACCAGCGAAGCACCCCGGATCACCCGGCGTGCACGCTCGGCGCGTCCAGCGCGGCAAATCCGTAATGCCGCAGCCAGCGCAGGTCGGATTCGAAGAAGGCCCGCAAATCGGGGATGCCGTATTTCAACATCGCCATCCGGTCGATCCCCATGCCAAAGGCAAAGCCCTGCCACTGGTCGGGGTCAATGCCGCCAGCGCGCAGCACATGCGGATGCACCATCCCCGAGCCCAGCACCTCGAGCCAGCCGTCGCCCTCGCCCACCTTCAGCGTGCCGCCCACCCAGGAACACTGGATGTCCACCTCGGCCGAGGGTTCGGTAAACGGGAAATGGCTGGCACGGAACCGGGTCCGTACGCGGGCACCGAAGTAGGCGCTGAAGAATTCCTCCAGCACCCATTTCAGGTTGGCCATCGAAATGTCACGGTCGATGGCCAGTCCCTCGATCTGGTGGAACATCGGCGTGTGGGTCTGGTCCATGTCCATCCGATAGACGCGGCCGGGCGCGATCACCCGGATGGGCGCGCCCTGTTCCTGCATCGCGCGGATCTGCACGGGGCTGGTGTGGGTGCGCAGCACATGGGGCGGGCGGGCATCGCCTTCGGCGCGGTGCAGGAAGAACGTGTCGTGTTCCTGCCGCGCCGGATGTTCGGGCATGATGTTGAGCGCGTCGAAATTGTACCAGTCGGTTTCCACCTGCGGCCCTTCGGCAACCCGAAAGCCCATGTCGGCAAAGATCGCGGCACATTCCTCCATCACCTGCGACACCGGATGGATGGTGCCCATGCGGCGCGGGCGGGCGGGCAAGGTCACGTCCAGCCATTCGGCACGCAGACGCGCGTCCAGCGCGGCATCGCCCAGCGCGGCCTTGCGTGCGCGCAAGGCGCTGTCCAGCTCGTCGCGCAGCGCGTTCAGCGCCTTGCCGGTGGTCTGGCGTTCGTCGGGGCTCATGGTGCCCAAATCGCGCATCAAGAGCGCCACCTCGCCCTTTTTCCCCAAGGCG